>NZ_JBVJVK010000001.1:0-243856 GCF_055603705.1 Actinosynnema sp. NPDC037264
GGAACAATGGGCTGGAACCGCCCCCTTGACGCGTGTGGTAGCCCGGAGGGAGGTCGGTGGGATGACACGAAACCCGGACCCACAACGGACCCGGCGCAGAACCACCGAACGGGCCGTCATCCTGCTGATCTGCCCGTCCGGCGAGGACATGCTTTTAAGGCTTTTGATCTTTCACCACTTCTCGCCGCCGCAACTTCAGTCCAACGCCGTCGCCGTAGCCAAGAAAGTCCGAGGCGTCGTCCGGAACCGCAGCGCGAACTCCTCGGCCCACCGCACCAGCACGGTCTGCTCGCCGGGGCGTTCGGCGTCGTCCACCAGGACCGCCGCGCCGGGCGCGAGCACGCCGCGCAGCACGGGCAGCGCCGGGTAGCGCGCGTCACCCAGCAGCGGGCCGTCCACCAGCAGCAGGTCGACCAGGCCGTAGCGCTCCACGTACGCCGACACCTCGTCGTGCACGAGCTGCGGGTGGTACCACTGGGCGTTGCCGAGCGCCGCCGGGTGCGGGGTGAGCGGGGCGTGGACGACGCGCGCCACGTGGCCGAGGCCTTCCCGGCGCAGCTGGCTGGCCACGAACGCCGCCGTCCGCTCGTCGTGCTCCACCGACAGCAGGTGCCCGAACCCGCGCCGCGCGAGCAGCCGGGCCAGCACCACCGACGACGCGCCGCACCCGCACTCCACCAGCACGGTCCGCGACCCGAGCAGCACCTCGTCCACCACGGCCGCGAGCGCGGCTGGCCGCAGTTCGTGCGCCGTGGTGGGCAGGTACTCCGACATCAGGGGCGCCAGCCGGTGCAGTGCGGCGAGGTCGGCGAGCTCCCGTGACAGCAGGTCGTCCACCCAGCCCCCCGGTCTCACGCCAGCTCGGCGACCGCCCGCACGAGCTCGTCCACTTCCACCGCGTTCGTGTAGTGCGCCAGGCCGACGCGGATCGCCCCGCCGACCTCGCCGACGCCCAGCACCGAGAACACGCCGTGCTGTCCCGAGTCGGCGAACGCGCACACGCCGCGCTCGGACAGGTGCTCGACGCCGTCGGTCGCCTTCACGCCGGCCACCGTGAACGCCAGCGCGGGCACCCGCCGCATGGCGTCGCCGATCACCATGACGTGACGGAGCGATCGCAGTTCGTTGATGAGATTAGCCAGAAGTCCGGCTTGGTACGCCTTCACCGAGCTCAACGACGTGAGCACGCGCTCGCGTCGCGGGCCCACCGCGGCGTCGTCCAGACCGGCCAGGTACTCGACGGACGCGACCAGACCGGCCAGCAGCGGGTAGGCGTGCGGGCCCAGTTCCAGGCGTTCGGGACCCCGCGCACCCGGCTCGACGGCGACCGACGGCAGCAGGTCGAGCATCGCCGGGTCGCGGAACACCAGCGCGCCGACCGGCGGCCCGCCCCAGTTGTTCGCCGACACCGCCACCACGTCGGCGTCCATCGACGTGATGTCGAGCGGCACGAACGGCGCGGCCGAGGAGGCGTCCACCACGACCAGCGCGTCGGTGCGGCGGGCGGCCTCGGCGATCTTGCGCAGGTCCGGGCGGGTGCCGACGGAGCCGGACGCGGCCGTCACGGCGACCAGCTTGCACTTGGGCGTGACCAGGTCGTCGTACTGCCAGGCAGGCAGCTCGCACGTCTCGATGTCGACCTCGGCCCACCGCACCACGCTGCCGGTGCGCTGCGCGGCCCGCTGCCACGGCGCGATGTTGCCCGGGTGGTCCAGCCGCGACACCACGACCTCGTCGCCGAGGAACCAGCCCTCCGACAGCGCGTCGGCCAGCCGTTGCAGCAGCACGGCGGAGCTCGGCCCGAGCACGACGCCCGCCGGGTCGGCGCCCACGAGGTCGGCCACCGCGCGCCTGGCCGCGTCGACGATCGCCTCGGCGCGTTGCGAGGCGGGGAAGATGCCACCCGGCCCGGAGACGGGTGCGCGCAGCGCGGTGGAGACGGCCGTGGCCACCTGTTCGGGTACTTGCATCCCCGCAGGAGCGTCCAGATGAACCCAGCCGTCGCCGAGCGCGGGGAACAGCCCACGGACCCGGGCGACGTCGAACGCCATGCCGCACACCGTACGGAGGACGTCGGCGGGAGCGACAGCAGGGGCCGGGGGTTTGCCACCCGATCTGTGACCCGGTTCGGCGTCCGCCACCCGATCGGGCCAGGATGGGACGCATGAGCGAGGCACCCCGAGATGATCAGCTGGAGAACGAGCGGCACGTGGTCGTGGTCGGCCCGGACGGCACGCCGGTGGGGACCGCGCGGGTGCCGTCCGGCGACGACGCGGGCGGTCAGGACGTGACCGACCTGGTCGAGCAGCCGGCGAAGGTCATGCGCATCGGCACGATGATCAAGCAGCTGCTGGAGGAGGTGCGCGCGGCTCCGCTCGACGAGGCCAGCCGCAACCGCCTCAAGGAGATCCACAAGCGGTCCATCGACGAGCTGGAGGACGGCCTCGCGCCGGAGCTGCGCGACGAGCTGGAGCGGCTTTCCCTGCCGTTCACCGAGGAGGGCACCCCGTCCGACGCGGAGCTCCGGATCGCCCAGGCGCAGCTCGTGGGCTGGTTGGAGGGCCTGTTCCACGGCATCCAGACGGCCCTGTTCGCCCAGCAGATGGCTGCCCGCGTCCAGTTGGAGCAGATGCGCGGCCGCGCCCTGCCCGCCGGGTCGGGCGCCGCCGATCACGAGGGCGGTCCGCACATCCGGGGCACTGGTCAGTACTTGTAACGTTCCGGTGCGGCGTTGAGGTCGCGGGGCTGGACAACGGGCACCGCGCTGCCCGACCGTGTTCACCGCCACACCCGCGAGAGGAGCCGACAGGTGCTCGACAAAGTCCGGCACAGCCCGATCGTCGAAGAGGTCCGCAAGCGCGTGCGCGGCAAGATCCTGCGGGTCATCGACGACGCGGTCCGCCCCTACCACCGCGAGCAGGCCGAGCGGATCGCCCGGCTCCAGGACCAGGTGGAGGAGCTGCGCAGACAGGCGGACCGCGCGGTCGACGCGACGATCCAGTACGAGATCAGGGCCCGGCGCGACCTGGTGTTCGCCGGTGAGCAGGAAGCGGCCAAGGAGAGCGCCCGGTTCATCCGGGAGCACCTGCCCACCGCGCCGCACTTCGGCCACCCGCACACCACGCTCGAGCACGCCCTCGGCCTGGTCTCGGCCGAGGGCATGGCGCTGGAGTTCGGCGTCTACACCGGCGGCACGCTCAAGCTGATCGCCACCGCGTTCGAGGGCCGCGACGTGTACGGCTTCGACTCGTTCGAGGGCCTGCCCGAGGACTGGCGCAACGGCTTCCCGGCCGGCCTGTTCGGCATGGACGGCCTGCCCGACGTGGACGGCGCGGAGCTCGTCGTCGGCTGGTTCGACGACACCCTGCCCGGCTTCCTCGAGGAGCACGCCGGCCCGGTGTCGTTCCTGCACGTCGACTGCGACCTGTACTCGTCGACCAAGACCGTGCTGGACCTCGTCGGCCCCCGGCTGGTGCCCGGCAGCGTGATCGTCTTCGACGAGTACTTCAACTACCCGGGCTGGCGGGACCACGAGCACAAGGCGTGGTCCGAGTACGTCGCCCGCACCGGCATCGAGTTCGACTACTGCGGGTACACGTACGATCACGAACAGGTGATCATGAAGGTAACCGGGGTGCCGGAGGCCTCGCAGCAGGGGTGACCGCACCGTGACAGCCCGGCGACAGGGTCACCACCCCGTCGCCGGTAGTCTCCTTACTCGTGCAACCCACGAGTACGGTCGAGCGACCTCCCGCTCCCCTGGCACCCAACTCGCGCACCTTCGCGCGCGCGTTCGGCGACGTGCGCGACGCCTGGCGGCAGCGGGAGCTGTGGGGCCACCTGGGCTGGCAGGACATCAAGCAGCGGTACCGCCGGTCCGTCATCGGCCCGCTGTGGATCACGATCTCCATGGGCACGACGGCGCTCGCGCTCGGCCTGCTCTACTCCCAGCTGTTCAACCAGGAGCTGGGCACCTTCCTGCCGTACGTCACGGCGGGGTTCATCATCTGGCACTTCGTCCTCGGCGTGGTGACCGAGGGCACCGAGGTCTTCATCGCCAACGAGGGCCTGATCAAGCACCTGCCCGCGCCCATAACGGTGCACGTGCTGCGCATGGTGTGGCGCCAGACGCTGTTCCTCTTCCACAACCTGGTCGTGTACCTGGTCGTCGTCGCGATCTTCTTCCCGACGCTGACCGAGAGCTACCAGATGGAAGGCGACAAGGTCGTCCAGCCGGGCCTGTCGTGGACGGTGCTGCTGGCCATCCCCGGCCTCGCCCTCGTCGTGGTCAACGCGGTGTGGGTCGCGCTGCTGTTCGGCATCATCAGCACCCGGTTCCGCGACATCCCGCCGGTGATCAGCAGCTTCATCAACCTGATCTTCTTCATGACGCCGATCGTGTGGCACGTCGGCGTGCTCAACAAGGTCACCAACGCCGAAGCGGGCGACGACGGCGGGTGGCGCATGCTGATCGCCGAGCTGAACCCCATCTACCACTACGTGGAGATCGTCCGCGCCCCCATGCTCGGCCACGTGCAGGACTGGCACCACTGGGTGGTCGTCGGCGCGTTCACCGTCGTGGGCTGGGGACTGGCGCTGATCGCGATGCGGAACTACCGTGCCCGCGTCTCCTACTGGGTCTGAGTGAGGCCGCAAACACATCATGGTCAGCATCGACGTCTGGAACGCCTCGGTCGACTTCCCGATCTTCGACGCCAAGTCGAGGTCGCTGAAGAAGCTCGCGCTGGGCAAGGTCGGCGGCAAGATCGGCTCCGAGGGCCGCGTCCCGATCATCGAAGCCCTGCACGACATCAACATCTCGCTGCGCCACGGTGACCGGGTGGGCCTCGTCGGCCACAACGGCGCCGGCAAGTCGACGCTGCTGCGGCTGCTCGCGGGCATCTACGAGCCCACGCGGGGCAGCTCGCGCGTCGTCGGCAAGGTCGCGCCCGTGTTCGACCTCGGCGTCGGCATGGACCCGGAGATCTCCGGGTACGAGAACATCATGATCCGCGGTCTGTTCCTCGGCATGAGCCGCAAGGAGATGGAGAAGCGGGTCGACGACATCACCGAGTTCACCGAGCTCGGCGACTACCTGCAGATGCCGCTGCGCACCTACTCGACGGGCATGCGGGTGCGGCTGGCGCTGGGCATCGTGACGTCGATCGACCCGGAGATCCTGATCCTGGACGAGGGCATCGGCGCCGTCGACGCGGCGTTCATGGCCAAGGCGCGGGACCGGATGAACGACCTGGTGAAGCGGTCGGGCATCCTGGTGTTCGCGAACCACTCCGACGACTTCCTCGCCGAGTTCTGCACCACGGCGATCTGGATGGACGAAGGCAGTGTCAAGATGCAGGGGTCGCTGCGGGACGTGCTCACCTCCTACAAGGGACGTGACCCGTTCGAGAACATGGCCCCGGAGACGCTGGAGCGGATCGGTCAGCCGCGGGTGCTGAGCGGGAACGGTGGCGAGTAGGTGAGCGTCGTGGGCGCACTGCCGGAGGGCTCCGTCGTCGGTGTCGTGGTGACCCGGCACCGGCGCGAGCTGCTGGCCGACTCGTTGAAGGTGCTGGCGTCGCAGACCCGGCCGCTCGACCACCTGGTGGTCGTCGACAACGGGCCCGACCAGCCGGTGGACGACCTGGTCGCGCAGTGCCCGATCCCGACCACCTACCTGGCCTCGCACCGCAACCTGGGCGGCGCGGGCGGGTTCGCGCTGGGGATGCTGCACGCGCTGTCGCTGGGCGCGGACTGGCTGTGGCTCGCCGACGACGACGGGCGGCCCGCCGACGAGACCGTGCTCGCCGTGCTGCTGGAGGAGGCCCGGCGGCGCAAGCTGGCCGCGATCTCCCCGGTGGTGACGAACATCGAGCGGCCGGAGAAGCTCGCGTTCCCGCTGCGGCGCGGGTTGACGTGGAAGCGGCACGCGGCCGAGCTGGGCACCGACTTCCTGCCGGGCATCGCGTCGCTGTTCAACGGGGCGCTGTTCAAGGCGTCCACGGTGGACGTCATCGGCGTGCCGGACTACCGGCTGTTCTTCCGGGGCGACGAGGTGGAGATCCACCGGCGGCTGGTGCGCACCGGCCTGCCGTTCGGCACGTCGCTGAAGGTCGCCTACCTGCACCCCGACGGGTCGGACGAGTTCAAGCCGATGCTCGGCGGCCGGTTCCACGCGCAGGACCCCGAGAACGAGGTCAAGCGCTACTACACCTACCGGAACCGGGGTTACCTGCTGGCGCAGCCCGGTATGCGGAAGCTGGGGCTGCTGGAGGCGTTCCGGTTCGGGCTGTACTTCATCGGCGTGCGCCGCGACCCGAAGGCGTTCCTGGAGTGGTTGAAGCTCGTGCGCCTGGGCCAGCGGGAGCGCTTCTTCCGCAAGTGAGAGCCCGGTTCAGCTCGGCGCGGAATCGCTGACGGCGAACCCGTCTTGCCTGGTCAGGTGGCCGGTGGTGGGGTGGCGCCATGACTTCTGAAGCGCGTAAGACGGCACTGGTCCTGCACCTGGCCGCGAACCCGAACCCGATCTCGATCAAGGTTTCCGCGGAGACCGCCGAGGATCTCGGGTCGAGGTTGATCCAGGTCGTGCGCAACGGCCACACCCAGTCCATCCGGACCGCCGACGACAAGGAGTTCGTGGTCAACTTCAGCCACGTCGTAGCCGCGCACTTCGAGTAGTCGCCGCCAGGCCCCGCCGACGAGGCTCGGGGCATGACGGCGACCTCCGGATCGTCAGGCGGCGGGCGGGACGGCCACGACCTTGCCGCGGACCTCCCCCGCGGCGGCCTGCCGGTGGATCGCGGGCAGCTCGCTCAGCGGCACGCGCCGGGCGATCTCGACGTGGAGCTCACCGCGGTCGACGAGGTCGACGAGGCCCGAGAGCACGTCCGCGTCAGGGTGGACGAAGATCGTGGCCGCGCGCACGTTCCGCTCCTCGTCACCGGGCGTCGGGACGGTCGGTGTCGTGGAGACGACCACTCCGCCGTCGCGGACCAGTACGACCAGGGCCGTGAACCCGTCGGGGGTGATCGGGGCCAGGTTGAGCAGCACGTCGACGGGTTCGGCCACCGCGTCGAGCACCGAGGTGGCCGTGTGGTCGATGATCTCGTCCGCGCCGGCCGCCTTGACGGCCTCGCTGCTGCGCGGGCTCGCGGTGGCGATGACGTAGGCACCCGCGCGCTTGGCCAACTGCACCGCGTACCCGCCCACGGGGCCGCCGGCACCGTTGATCAGCACGCGCTGGCCGGCCGTGAGCCCGCCTGCCTCGAAGAGCGCCTGCGAGGCGGTGAGCCCGACCGACGGCAGCCCCGCGGCGTCCGCCGGCGGGATGGTGGTGGGAGCCTTCACCAGCACCTCTGCGGGGGCGACGACGTACTCCGCGGCCGAGCCGTCGGCGGTCATGGGGATGAGCCCGATGACGTCCTCGCCCACGGCGAAACCTTCCACGCCGTCGCCGAGCGCGTCGATCCTGCCGGAGACGTCGTACCCCGGAACGTGCGGCAGCGTGACCGGGATCGGCAGGAAGCCCTCGCGGATGCCGCCGTCGGCCGGGTTGTAGGCCGACCCCGCGACCCGGATGCGGACCTGGCCCGCGCCGGGGACCGGCTGGTCGACGTCTTCGTAGCGCAGGACTTCCGGGCCGCCCGTTTCGTGGAACCGCACTGCCTTCATGATGTCGACCCTCCGGTGATGTGCTTCGAAGTCGAAGCAACTGGAACGACCGTAACACTGCTTCGATTTCGAAGCAAGTGCTTCGAGTTGGAAGCACTGATAGGCTCGACCCATGACCGCCCCGCCGCCCCGCCTGGACGCCACGCAGCTGGGCGCGTACTTCGCCCTCATCGAGGCGAGCAGCCTGCTGAAGCACGCCGTCGAGCAGCAGTTGCGGGATGCCGGCGATCTCAGCTACGTGCAGTTCCAGCTCCTGGCCACGCTCGGCGACTCACCGACGGGCAGTCGGCGGATGACCGATCTGGCCGACGGTGTCGTCTACAGCCGCAGCGGACTGACCTATCAGGCGCAGACGCTGGAGAAGCGGGGCCTCGTGACCCGGACGCCGTCCGCCGATGACGAGCGCAGCGTCACCGTCACCATCACCGAGGAAGGACGTGCTGTGCTCGCGGGGGTCTTCCCCGGTCACGTCGCCGTCCTCGACGACCTGCTGTTCGCCCCGCTGTCCCGCTCCGACGTCGAGGCGCTCGCCGATGTCCTGGCCCGCGCGCGGGACCACATGCGTCGGACGCCGCCGCGGTCGGCGGAACCGCGGCGGCGCAAGAAGACGACTGGAACCGATCAAGCTCCGTAGCGCGCCGCGCTCGCCTCGACCACCCTGATCGACGACAGCGCGCCCGACCCGACCGCGTGCGGGAGTGCGGTCAGCGGTTCTCGAACGCCTTGCGCCACTGCTCGGCCGAGGTCAGCTCCGGCAGGGCGTCGCGATACAGGCGGCGCAGCCGCGGCCACTCCCTGCCCAGACGCCGGTAGTTGCGGGCGGCACGCGCCATCAGGGTGCGGAACTGGTCGGGGTCGCGCTTGTAGAACGCGACGCCGGTGCCGTCCGCGGTGGACACCGTGGCGCTGTCCAGGTTGCCGAGCAGGAACCAGCGGGCGTTCAGCGCGGGCACGTTGAGCTGCGGGCGGTCGCCGGCGGACGCCTGGGGCGGGCGCAGGTTGTGCAGGACGGACTTGGCCGCGCGCACCGCGATGGTCGCCTTGCCCTTGGACGGCCTCAGCAACGCCTCGGCCCGCACCATGTCGAACGTGGGCGGCGGGAACTCGCGGGCCGACTCCAGCCGTCGGGCGTCGCTGTACTCCTCGCGCATCGCGCGCACCATCGGCAGCGCCGTGCGCAGCGAGTCGAACAGGCCGGCCGGACCGTCCAGGAAGTCCTCGATCGCCTTCTGCTGCAACGCCACGGTGGAGTACTCCATGGACAGCAGGTGCCGCAGCGACAGCTTCAACCCGTGCTTCACGATCCCGTTCCGCACGTCGTACGGGCTGTGCAGCGCGGCCAGCACCAGGCGGTTGCGGGTGTGGAAGTAGGCCTGCCAGTCGGTCGAGTCGTTCTTGTCCGTCCACGGCATGTGCCACACCGCCGAACCCGGCAGCGACACCGTCGGGTAGCCGTGCTCCAGCGCCCGCAACGAGTACTCGGCGTCGTCCCACTTGATGAACAGCGGCAGCGGGTAGCCGGTCCGCTCCACCACCTCGCGCGGGAACAGGCACATCCACCAGCCGTTGTAGGTGGCGTCGACCCTGGGGTGCAGCTCGGGCGTCTCGCGCAGCGACGAGGTGGCGAAGTCGTGGTCGGTGACCGCGCCCGGCGCGGCCCGCCAGAAGCACGTGCCGAGGTCGACGATCTCCGCCGTGCTGTGGAGCCGGGTCCTGGCCTGCAGGTTCAGCATGTGGCTGCCGACGATGACCGGCGACGCCGCCGCGCGCGCGAACGCGTTGGACCGCAGCACGGCCTCCGGCTCCAGCCGGATGTCGTCGTCCATCAGCATGATCTGGTCGGCGTCGGCGTGCTCGACCGCCTCGAACATGCCCCGGGTGAACCCGCCCGCGCCGCCGAGGTTGTCCTGCTCGATGACCTCCAGCCGGCCGCCGAGCCCGGCCTCCGCCTCCGCGAAGCCCGCCACCGAGCGCACCTTCACCGCGCCCTGGTCGGCCACGAACACGTTGCTCACGACGTCGAGCACGGCCGGGTCGCTGCCCAGCGCCCGCAACGCCTCCACCGCGTCGTGCGGGCGCATGGTGGTGATGCTGACCGCGACCTTCTTCGCCGGCAGCGGCGACCGCACGGCCCACTCGGCGTCCTGGATCTCCAGCGACGCCTCGTGCGTGAACGCGTCGAACCAGATCAGCCCGCCGTCCTCGAACGGCCGCAGCGACACCGGGAACTCCAGCGACGTCCAGTCCGCCGCGTCCCGCACGAACGAGCCTTCGAGGTGCACGACGTCGCCGCTGGGCTTGGACCGGTACACGTCGATCCGGCCGGAGCCGCGCACGCGCATCCGCAGCACGACCTCGTCGACGACCGTCCACCGCTTCCAGTAGCTGGCCGGGAACGCGTTGAAGTACGTCGCGAACGACACCTTGGCGTGCTCGGGCACGGTCAGCCCGCGCCGTGAGTCGACCTGGCAGTGCACGTTCTCCGGCTCGTCCAGGTACATCGGCCGGACGTCGAGCGGGTCGTCGTCCCTCGGCAGGATGATCCGGTGCACTGCGTCCACTGAAGGTCCCCCGGTGAGAAGCGCGTGAGAAAGACGTGGGAGAAGCGAAGCGGGGCGACCGCTCAGGGCCGCCCCGCCTCACCGGTCACAGGTCGTACAACCGCCGCCAGTTCTCGCGGCTGGTGAGCTCGCCCATCGCGTCGCGGTAGGCGCGCTGCATCTCGGGAGCACGCTGGTAGAGCTCCTTGAGCAGCTTGGTGCCCTGCTTGCCGAGCCGGATGGCCAGCTCGCGGTCGCGCCGCCGGACCCGCACGCCCTCCTGGGACGCGTCGGTGACCACGGCGGTGTTGAACAGCGACACGTGCCACCACGCCGAGTCGCCCGCGGCGACCGCGCCGACGTCGTGCACGCTGCGGCCGAGCAGCTGGTTGACCACGCGCTTGGCCAGCACCGGCGCGAACAGCCGCGGCGCGGGCGGCGCCGTGATCAGCGGCAGGTCGCCGGAGGAGATGCCGGGCACCTCCGACGCCGGGTGCTTGACCGTCTCGGGGTACTCGGCGCGCAGCTTGCGGATGTCCGCCGCCGCCTGGACGCCGCCGTCGCGCAGCATCTCGGGGCCCTTGAGGAAGTCCTCGATGGCCTTGAGCTGGGTCGCCGCCAGGCCGTACTGCATGCCGACGAGGTAGGTGGCGAGCTGGGCCGCCATCGACCGGCAGATCCGCTTCGGGTCGAACTGGCTGTGCAGCGCCGAGGTGATCAGGGCGTTGCGCAGGTTGAAGTACCGGTGCCAGTCGTCCCAGTCCTTCCAGTGGAAGTCGGCGTGCCACACGCCCGCGCCGGGCAGCGTGACCGTGGCGAACCCGTGGGCCCGCGCGCGGTAGCCGTACTCGATGTCGTCCCACTGGAAGAACAGCGGCAGCGGGTAGCCGACCGCCTTGACGATCTCCGACGGGATCAGGCACGACCACCAGCCGTTGTAGCCCGCGTCGACCCGGCGGTCCTGCACGTTGCGCTTGCCGGTCTCCTCGTCGTACCCGGTGAGGTCGGCGTCGTGCAGGGCGCCGTCCACGACCTGGCCCGGGGCCAGCGTGTCGAGGTTGGCGTACTCCGCGCCCACGTGCAGGTGGTTCGGGTGCAGCAGGTAGAGCATCTGGCCGCCGACGATGACCGGCTGCGCGGTGCGGTTGGCGAACGCGGTCGTGCGGACCACGATCTCCGGCTCGCACAGCACGTCGTCGTCCATGAAGAGCACGTTGGCGTGCTCGGCGTGGTCGACCTCCATGACCTGGTACAGGCCGCGGGTGAAGCCGCCGGCGCCGCCGAGGTTGGGCTGGCGGATGTAGCGCAGCTTGTCGCCGAGCGCGGCGGCGACCTCGGCGAACCGGGGCCGCGACTCGACCGGGTCGCTGCCCTGGTCCACCACGTAGATCGCGTCGACCAGGCTCAGCGGCTCGGAGTCGGACGCGAGGGCCGCCATGGTGTTGAGGCAGTCCTCGACCCGGTTGAACGTGCAGATCACGACCGCGGTCGGCCGGACCCGCTTGGGCGGCGCGACCGTCCACCGGGCGTGCTCGACGACCAGCTCGTGCTCACCGGTGACGACGTCGAACCACAGCGCGCCGCCGTCGGTGAACTTGTCGATCTTGGCCGTCAGCGTCACGACCTGGCCCTGCGCGCCCGAGACCTGCTCGGCGACGATGGTCCGGGACTCGCCCTCCGCGTCGGAGGCCACGACCGAGACCGTGCCGGAACCGGTCAGGGTCAGGCTCAGCTCGACCTCGGCGCTGACGCACCACCGCTGCCAGTAGGTGGCCGGGAACCGGCCGAAGTAGGTGTTCATCGACACGGTGGCGTGCGGGTGCACGACCATGCGGTGCCGCTCGCGGTCGGCGATGCCCTGGGAGATCTCGGCGTAGAGGTCCTCCGAGACGATCTGCGACGGCCCGGCGAAGAGGCCGCGCTGCGCCAGCAGTTTCTCCGGTGCCTCGTGCTCGACGAGGGTGGAGTTGCCCGACATAACCGAATCAGTCCTCCAGCGAACCGTCCAGCGCCCGACCGGAGGCCAGGTGCGGGGCGATCTTGTTGTCGAACACGCTCAGCGCGGAACCGATCGCCATGTGCATGTCCAGGTACTTGTAGGTGCCCAGTCGACCACCGAAGACGACGTTACGCTCGGCGGCCTCGGTGCGCGCGAGCTCGCGGTAGCGCTCCAGCTTGGCGCGGTCCTCGGCGGTGTTGATCGGGTAGTACGGCTCGTCTTCCTTCTCGGCCGCGCGGGAGAACTCGCGCACGATGACCGTCTTGTCCGACGGGTACTCGCGCTCGGGGTGGAAGTGCCGGAACTCGTGGATCCGGGTGTAGGGCACCTCGGCGTCGTTGTAGTTCATCACCGGCGTGCCCTGGAAGTCGCCGACCGGCAGGACTTCCTGCTCGAAGTCCAGCGTGCGCCAGCCGAGCCAGCCCTCGCTGTAGTCGAAGTAGCGGTCGAGCGGGCCGGTGTAGACCACGGGCGTGCCGGCCGGGATCTCGTCCCGGACGTCGAAGAAGTCGGTGTCGAGCCGCACCTCGATGTTCGGGTGGTCGGCCATCCGCTCCAGCCACGCGGTGTACCCGTCGACGGGCAGGCCCTCGTAGGTGTCGTTGAAGTAGCGGTTGTCGAAGGTGTAGCGCACCGGCAGGCGGCTGATGACCGCCGCGGGCAGCTCCTTCGGGTCGGTCTGCCACTGCTTGGCCGTGTAGTCGCGCACGAACGCCTCGTAGAGCGGGCGACCGATGAGCGAGATCGCCTTCTCCTCCAGGTTCTTCGCGTCCTTGGAGTCGATCTCGGCGGCGTGCTCCGCGACCCACGCGCGGGCTTCCTCGGGGCTCAGGTAGCGGCCGACGAACTGCGAGATGAGGCCGAGGCCCATCGGGAACTGGTAGGCCTGGCCGGCGTGCATCGCGAACACCCGGTGCTGGTACCCGGTGAACTCGGTGAACTGGTTGACGTAGTCCCACACGCGCTTGTTGGACGTGTGGAACAGGTGCGCGCCGTACCGGTGCACCTCGATGCCCGTCTCGGGCTCCGGCTCGGAATAGGCGTTGCCACCGATGTGCGCGCGGCGTTCCAACACGAGCACGCGCTTGTCGAGCTGTGATGCGGTGCGTTCGGCGACCGTCAGGCCGAAGAACCCGGAACCGACGACGATCAGGTCAAATCCAGCGAAGCTCACAGCAGTCGAGGGTACGGCAGTGACCGGACGCGACCGTCCACACCCCATGGGGTGAAAGTGGGGCACCGATCGGTCGATACGCTCATCGGCCGGCCGCCGCCGCGGCTCCTTCGAGCACGTCCTCCTGGCCTTCGATTTCGTAAATCACCGAATCGGAGTTGCGGAACACCTCGTTGAAGCCCGCCGTGCGGTCGAGGCCGACGAACCCGGGCGCGATCCGGTTCTCCTTGCGCACGAAACCCCGGCCGACGATCACGTACCGGACCCTCAGCTCGGTCAGGGCCTCGCGCACCTCGGGGTTCTCGTCGAGCTCGTTGAGGTGCTTGGTCAGGAAGTTGCTCGGCGTGCCCGCGGGCGTGCCGTAGAACGTCCACTCGACCGGTTCGACCTTCGCCATCGCGTACAGCCAGCCGCTGCCGTCGAACACGTCGTTCATCACCCGCTCGCCGGGCCGGACGCGCTCGGCCAGCCACCGGTAGGCCTCCAGCTCGCCGTCGCTGACGGTGGGCCCGTTCTGGTAGTTCCCGGCCAGCCGGGCGCTGTTGCGCCCGACGTACGCGCCGCTGACCAGGCCGATGAGCAGGAAGAACACCGCGCTGACGGCCACCGGCGCCCACGGCGAGCGGCCGAGCGCGGGCACCCGGTCCCGGTAGCGGGCGACCACCCACGTGCCGAAGGCGACCACGGCCACGCCGAACCCGATGGAGCCGGGCAGCGGCAGCATGACCGCGAGCCGCCAGTGGTCGTTGTAGAAGTAGCCGGTCAGCCGCTGGATGACGGCGCCCTCCAGCGAGACGGTGACGGCGTACAACCCGCCGAACGCCAGCCACACGCCGACCATCCACACCATGAGCCGCCGCTTCGCCATGACCACCATGCCGAACAGCGCGGGCAGGCCGATCCACCACTGCGGGAAGTCGACCACGCCGGAGAACGTGAGCATTTGCCCGAACGCGCCCGCAGGCGTGGCCTCCGACGGCCACACCATCGCGGCCACGCCCTCGGCCGAGCGCATGGACGGCAGGATCAGCGGCACGGCCACCGCCAGGCCCAGCACGCCCAGCGCGACCAGGCCCGGCCACGCGCGCTTCCAGTCGATCGGCACGAGCCGGAACACGCACGCCACGAAGATCACGCCGAGCAGGCCGGCGAGGATGAACGCCAGGCTCGGCTGCAGGCCGACCAGCGCCGCCACCGACACCGCGATGGCGACCGGCCCGGTGATGCCGCGCGGCCGGACCAGGTACGTGACCAGGGCGAGCACGGCGGGCAGCAGGGCGATGCCGGCGACGTAGGGCCACAGCGGACCGCGCCACAGCGAGTCGTACGGGAACGGCGAGAACCAGGTGGACACGGCGGCGGCGGGCGCGACCATCCGGGCGGGCAGCTTCCAGGCCAGGCCCATGGCGGCGATGCCGACCGGCCACACCAGCACGGTGCTCAGCGCGCCGGAGTTGAGCAGCTGCGGCAGCGTGACGCCGAACTGGTCGAGCAGCAGCGCCAGCAGCTGGTGGTAGGTGGCCGGGTAGAAGTAGTCCGCGTTCTCCGGCTGGTTGCCGATCGCGCCCGCCGAGGACACCAGCGACGTCTGGTGCTCGGCGAGCCAGCGCACGAGGTTGCCGTGGTGCGGCGCGTCCCAGTCCTGGGCGAGGCGGTTCAGGCTGCCGATGCCGCGCAGGAACGTGACCGCGCCGACCGCGAGGCCGACGGCCACGCCCGCGCCGACCACCAGGTGGCCCCGGCGCGACACGCGCGGCTCGTCGTCGTCCACCCGGGCGGGCCACCGGCGCTGCACCAGCGTGGTGACGGCGAAAAGCACGGCCGACGCGGCCAGCGTCCACGCGCCGAACGTGAGCAGCGTCCAGGAGAACCCGAGCTCGCCCAGCAGCAGGCCGCCGACCGCGACCAGGCCGTAGGTCAGCGCCGGCGCCGCCGCGGCGAGCGTCCACCCCCGCAACCGGACGGCCGCGCCGAACAACAGGCCAGGCACCCACAGCAGCAACAGCACCAGCAGTGCAGCACTCATCGCGTCAGCAACCCGATCACTTGGTGTAGGAGCGGGGCCCCCGTCCCGCCGCGACCGCAGACTACCCGCGCGGGCCTCACCAGCGGCGGTGGGCCACTTGCACGCCGAGCCACGCGGCGTGCCGGGCGGCGACGCCGAGCCCGCTGACCCCGATCCGCTTCGCCAGCGCCTGCTTGGACCGCCGCAGCAGCTTCGTGTGGGAGCCCATGAGCGCGCCGCGGCTGTACTGGCCGGGGTGCACGCGGTAGCCGACCAGCTCCTCGGGCAGCACGTCGCCCTCCGCCAGCGCCATGACGCGCAGCCACAGGTCGTAGTCCTCCAGCCGCACCAGGCGCGGGTCGAAGCCGCCGACGCGCGCCGCGAGCTCCTTGCGGACCACGATCGTGGAGGTGATGAGGCAGTTGTAGAGCAGCATGGTGCGCGCGACCTCGGGCCCGATGGCCGAGTGCATCTCGCCCACGACCTGCCCGGACGGGTCGATCTGCCGGGCCCACGCGCCGACCAGCCCCAGGCCCGGCCGCTGTTCGAGCACGGCGACCTGGTGCGCGAGGCGTTGCGGCAGGCACAGGTCGTCGGCGTCGAGGAAGGCCACGAGGTCGTGCTTGGCCGCGTCGAGCCCGATGTTGCGGCCGACGGCGGGCCCGCTGCGCGGCGCGGGCGTCAGGTGCACCTGCACCCGGTCGTCGGGCAGCGTGCGCGCGGCGGCCCGGTTCTGCTCGCACTCGCCGTCGAGGACCAGCACCACTTCCCAGTCCTGGTGGGTCTGCTCGGCGACCGAGCGCAACGTCTCGGCGAGGAAGTCCGCCCGGGGCGCGCACGGGATCACCACGGACACCGGCGATGGCATGGGGTTCTCCTGCTGCGGGGATGGATCGGACAACGCCGTACAGTAAGGCCCGCTCTGGCACCCCCAAGAAGAGGACACCCGTGACGGCGGCGAACAGATCACGGCTCGACGGTCTGCGCGCAGTGGCCGGCACGGCGGTGCGCCAGTCGGCCGTCACCCTCGACCAGCTGGTCTTCAGCGCCATCACGTTCGCCGTGCAGCTGATCGCCGCGCCGTTGTCGACCGACGCCGAGTACGGCGTGTTCTCGCTGGTCGCGATCGTGCAGATCGGCCAGTGGTACCTGGGTCGCGCGGTCGCCGCGGAGCCGCTGCTGGTGTCGAAGGTCGTCGCGTCCGGCGACGCGCGGGGTGTGCGCGGCGCGGCGGCGACGTCGTTGCTGCTCGGCCTCGCGATCGGGGTCGGGTGCCTGGTCGTCGGGCTGCTGTCCGACGGGCCCGCCCGGACGTTGCTGCTGGTCCAGGCGCTGGCCTCGCCGTTCACCGCGGTGCTCGACCACGGCCGGTACGTCTCCTACGCCCGGCAGCGGCCGTTGCGGGCGCTGGCGCTGGACGCCTCCTGGCTCGTGCTGTTCCTGGGCGCGATCGGCGTGGCCCTCCTCGTCGGCGAACTGGACACCTCGTCCACGTACTTGCTGTGGGCGCTGAGCGCGGTGCCCGTGGCGGCGGTGTGCGCGTGGCTGACCGGCGGCCCGTTCGCGGTCGGCGCGGTACGCGGCTGGCTGCGCGACCGGCGGTCGTTGCTGCCGGGGTTCCTCATCGACGCCGTGTACCTGACCGCGGGCACCTGGGCCACGTTCGGCGTGACCGCGTGGGTGGTCGGCCTCGACGGGCTCGGCCTGCTGCGCAAGGCGCTGGTGCCGGTGACCGCGCTCACCGTGCTGTTCATCGGGATCAGCAACGCCCTGCTGGCGCACCTGGCGGGCCGGTCGGCGCGCGAGGTCGTGCGCGCGCCGATGCTGGTCTCCGGGCTGGCGGCGGTCGTCAGCCTCGTCTTCGCGGGCCTGGCCCTGGTCGCGCCCGCCGACCTGCTCACCGCCGCGCTCGGCACGCCGTGGGAAGGCCTGCGGCCGATCGTGCTGGTGCTCCTGGCGTACGCGTTCCTGCTGGCCACGGCGCAGACGGCGCTGGTCGCGGGCAAGGCGAGCGGCCGGGCCTGGCTCGGACCGCGGGTGCGCACCGTCCAGTTCGTCACCGAGATCGCCCTCGTGGCGGGCCTCGGCCTCCTGCTCGGCGTGATGGGCGTCGCGTTCGGCATGGCGCTGGCGTGGCTGACCGCCGCCGCACTGGCCTGGGCCGGCCTGCTCGGGCATCGGGAAAGGGCCTAGATTCGTGGCCGTGCACTTGGTCGACATGCCCGTCTACTACCCGCCTCACAAGGGCGGGGTGGAGGCGTACGCGCACGAGCTCCACCGGCGCATGCTCGAAGCCGATCCGGACCTGCGGATCACCGTGTTCACCTCGGCGGTCGGCGCCCCGGCGGGGGTGGAACGGCTGGGCGACCGGTGGACGGTCGTGCGCTGGCCGGGCCGCGAGGTCATCTCCCACTACCCGGTGCCCTACCCCGGTTTCACCCGGAAGCTGCGCGAGCTGTGCGGGCCGGACGCCGTGCTGATGACCCACACCCGGTTCTACTGGCCGCACCTGTGGGCGTCGCTGTTCGCCAAGCGGGCGGGGCTGCGCCGGCTGCACGTCGAGCACGGGTCGAGCCCGGTGCAGAGCGGCGGCTGGTTCGTCCGGTTCGTCGCGGCCACCGTCGACACGCTCACCAGCCAGCCCGTGCTGCGCTGGGCGGACGCCGTGGTGGCCGTGTCGCAGTCGGCCGCGCGGTTCGTCCGCGACCTGGCCAAGCGCGAGGCGAAGGTGCTCTACCGGGGCATCGAGCTGCCCGACGGCGTGGTGGCCCGCCGTCCGGACGAGGCCGACGGCCCGGTGGCCTGCTACGTGGGCAGGCTCATCAACGGCAAGGGCGTGGCCGACCTGCTCACCGCCACCGCCACCCTGCACCGCCGGGGCGTGCCGCTGAAGCTGCGCCTGTGCGGGGACGGCCCGGCCGCGGCCGACCTGCGGGCCCAGGTGGCGCGGCTCGGCCTGGAGGAGCACGTGCGGTTCCTCGGCGAGGTCGACCACGACACGGCGCTGCGCGAGATGTCCGCCGCCTCGCTGTTCGTCAACCCGAGCTGGACCGAGGGCCTGCCGACCACCGTGCTGGAGGCGGCGGCCATGGGCTGCACGGTCGTGGCCACCGACGTGGGCGGCACGGCCGAGATCGTGGACAACGGCGTGACCGGCTGGCTCGTGCCCGCGCGCGACCCCGCCGCGCTCGCCGTCGCCCTGGAGACGGCCGTCACCGACCCGGAGCGCGAGGCGCGCGCGGCCAAGCTCGGCGAGATCACCCGCGAGCGCTTCTCGTGGGACCGGACCATCGCCGAGTTCGCCGCAATGCTGGTCGGCGACGGCGGGGACCGGTCCGCGCGCTAGCCTGTCTGCGAAACCCATCCGACTCACTCGCCAGGGAGGCCGCCGTGGCGGACCAGTCTGACGTATGGCTGGTCGTGCCCGTCTACAACGAAGCACAGGTGATCGCGGACGTGGTGCGCAACGCGCTCCAGACGTTCCCGAACATCGTGTGCGTCGACGACGGTAGCCGGGACGGCTCAGCGGACGCGATCCGCGGCACGGGCGCCCACCTGGTGCAGCACCCGGTCAACCTCGGCCAGGGCGCGGCGATCCAGACGGGCGTCGAGTACGCCCGCGAACAACCGGGCGCGGAGTACTTCGTGACGTTCGACGCCGACGGCCAGCACCAGGTCGCGGACGTGGTGCGGATGCTGGACCGGCTCCGCGCCGAGCCGGTCGACATCATCGTCGGCACCCGGTTCAAGGGCGACGACTCGCACATCCCGCTGATCAAGCGCGTGGTGCTCAAGACCGTGGTGGCGGTCAGCCCCAAGCTGCGCAAGCTGAAGCTGTCGGACGCGCACAACGGGCTGCGGGTGTTCAACAAGAAGGTGGCGGACGAGCTCCGCATCACGCTGAACGGCATGGGCCACGCGTCGCAGATCGTCGACATGATCTCGCAGCGCGGGTGGCGGGTCACCGAGGAACAGGTCGAGATCCTCTACACCGAGTACTCGATGTCCAAGGGCCAGTCGCTCATCAACGGTGTGAACATCCTGTTCGACTCGGCTCTCAAGACGGGGTCCAGGCGCTGACATGCTGATCCAGTTCCTGCTCATCGCCGCGGTCATCGTGCTGCTGGTGTTCTTCCTCAAGAACCACGGCACGACCAAGACCGCGGCCGGCGTCAAGATCGGCTTCCTGCTGTTCCTGGTGCTGGCGGTCGTCGCCGTCATCAGGCCGGTCGAGGTGTCGAAGGTCGCCGAGCTCGTCGGCGTCGGCCGCGGCACCGACCTGCTGCTCTACGCCCTGGTCGTGGCCTTCGGCTTCCAGACCATCAACACCTACCTGCGGTTCAAGGAGCTGGAGCTGCGCTACGCGCGGCTGGCCCGCGCCATCGCGCTGCGCAACGCGGAGGCCCCCGAGCCGCCCCAGGACGCGCCGGTCGTCGAGGCCGTCGAGCGCGTCGAGGACCCGGCCCACACCTCCTGACCCGGACGAACCCCGGACGAACGCGGACGGGCCGGTCGCTCCCCTCCCGGGAGGACCGGCCCGTCCGCCTGTTCCGCTCGGTTCAGCTCTCCAGCGCGCGGAAGTAGTCCACGGTCAGCCGCACGCCGGTGGCGATGTCCACCTCGGGCTTCCAGCCCAGCTCGGCCCGCGCGAGCGACGGGTCGATGGCCGACGCGCGCAGGTCGCCGAGCCGGGCCGGCGCGAACTCCGGGTCGTCGGCCACGCCCGCCGCCTGCGCGACGAGGGTGTGCAGCTCGCGGTCGGACACCTGGTGCGCGGTGCCGATGTTGTAGCGCCGGCCGCCGCCCGCCTCGCCGGAGGCCGCGACGAACGCCGACACGACGTCCTCCACGAACACGTAGTCCCGGGTGTTGCCGCCGTCGCCGAACACCTTCGTGGGACGGCCCGCGAGCAGCGCGGACGCGAAGATGGCCACCACGCCCGCCTCGCCGTGCGGGTCCTGCCGCGGCCCGTAGACGTTGGCCAGCGCCAGGTGCGTGCACTCCAGGCCGTACAGCTGCCGGTAGGTGTTCAGGTACACCTCGCCGGACACCTTGGACGCCGCGTAGGGCGACTTGGGGTTGATCGGGGTCGACTCGGCGACCGGCAGCACCTCGGGTGTGCCGTAGATCGAGCCGCCGGACGAGGCGAACAGCACCTTGCGCACGCCCGCGCGACGGGCGGCCTCGGCCAGGTTCACCGTGCCGAGCACGTTCTTGTTGGCGTCGAGCAGCGGGTCGGCCACGGACACGCGCACGTCGATCTGCGCGGCCAGGTGGAACACCACCTCGGGGCCGAACGAGGACACCACGTCGGTCAGCTCCGGCGAGGTGATGTCGACCCGCGAGAACGAGTAGCGGTCAGCGTGGGCGGGGTCGGCCGGGGCCGTCCGCTTGCCCCGGCTGAGGTCGTCGACGACGTGCACCTCGTGCCCGTCCCTCAGGAGCCTGTCGACCAGGGTTGAACCGATGAAGCCGGCTCCGCCGGTCACGAGTGCGCGCACGGGTGTCTCTCCAGTGTGGGCCGATCCGGGTGGGGCGGATCGGGGTGGGTATGGGGGTCGAGTCGTCACGGGCAGCCTAGAACCACCGCTCGAGCACCAGCGCGACCCCGTCCTCGGAGTTGGCCGCGGTGACCTCGTCGGCGGCCCCCCGGGCGTCCTGGTGGGCGTTGGCCATGGCCACGCCGTGACCCGCCCACGTGAGCATCGGCACGTCGTTGGGCATGTCGCCGAACGCCAGCACGCCGCTCGCGGGCACGCCGAGGCGTTCCGCGACGGCGGCCAGGCCGGACGCCTTCGTCACGCCGGGCGCCGCGAACTCCAGCAGGCCCTCGTTGGTCGACCAGGTCATCGCCACGGAGTCGCCGACCAGCGGGCCGACGGCCCGCGCCATCTCGTCCGAGCTCATGTTCGGGTGCCTGACCAGCAGTTTCACCGCCGGCTTGCCGACCAGCTGGGCCCGCTGGTGCCCCGGCAGCGGCTGGGCGCCGTCGCCCCACGGGTGCAGGTAGTGCTCGTCGGCGATGAACTCCGGCTCGGTGGAGCCGCGGGCGGACTCGCCGACCCGCTCCGAGGCCAGGGCGCAGCCGGGCAGCGCCTCGTCCAGCACGGCGGCCAGCTCGGTCAGCTGCTCGGGGGTGAGCAGCTCGGCCGTGACGACGCGGTCGGCGCCGATGTCGTAGAGCACCGCGCCGTTGGAGCACACGGCGTAGCCGGACAGGCCCGCGGCCTCGGCCACGTCCGGCACCCAGCGGGGCGGGCGGCCGGTGGCCAGCACGAACGGGACGTCGGCCGCCAGCACCCTGGCGATCAGGCCCGCCGTGCGCGGGCTGACCCGGCCGAGGGGCGTGAGCAGGGTGCCGTCGACGTCGGATGCCACAAGGGAAGGTCTCTGCACCTGCCCATCGTGCCTCTCGGCTACCGTCGCCGGGTGCGCACAGGGATTGTGATCCTGCCCGAACACCGCTGGTGGATGGCCGAACACAAGTGGAAGGCCGCCGAGGAGTACGGCTTCCACCACGCCTGGACCTACGACCACATGGGCTGGCGCTCGCTGGTCGACGGACCGTGGTTCGGCGCGGTCCCGACGCTGGCAGCGGCCGCCGCGGCCACCGGGACGATCCGGCTCGGCACGCTGGTCGCGTCACCCAACTTCCGCCACCCGGTGCCGTTCTCCCGGGAGCTGCTCGCCCTCGACGACCTCTCCGACGGCCGCTTCACGCTCGGCGTCGGCGCGGGCGGTGTGGGGTACGACACGGAGGTGATGGGCGCCACGTCACCGCGCAGCAGGCAGGGCCGGTTCGAGGAGTTCGTGGCCGCGCTGGACATGCTGCTGGCGCAGGACCGGACCACGTTCAGCGGCGACTACTACGAGATCCGCGACGCCCGCAGCGCGCCGGGCTGCGTGCAGCGGCCGAGGCTGCCGTTCGTGGTCGCGGCCAACGGGCCGAGGGCGATGGCGGTCGCGGCGAAGTACGGCACGGGCTGGGTCACCACCGGGCCGGAGACCGAGGACGAGGACGAGTGGTGGGACGGCGTCGCCGCGATGACGGCCCGGTTCCGCGAGGTGCTGGCCGGGATCGGGCGGGCCAAGGAGTCGATCGACTTCCACCTCAACGCCGATTCCTGCCCGGTGTACTCGCTGACCAGCGTGGAGCGCTTCCGCGAGGTGGCGGGCCGGGCGCGCGGGCTGGGGTTCACCGACCTGGTCGTGCACTGGCCCCGGGCCGACGGCGTGTACGCGGGCAGCGAGGCCGTGCTGGAACGGGTCGCGGCCGACGTGCTGCCCGAACTCGTCGGCGGCTAGCGTTCCCGGCTGTGCGACGAGTCGTGGTGATCGGTGGCGGGATCGTGGGGCTGGCGACCGCTCGGGAGTTGGCCCGGCGCGGTCACGACGTGGTGGTGCTGGAGAAGGAGCCGCAGTGGGCGGCGCACCAGACCGGGCACAACAGCAACGTGGTGCACGCGGGCCTGTACTACAAGCCGGGGTCGTTGAAGGCGCGCATGTCGGTCGCGGGCAACGCCTCGATCGTCGCCTACGCCCGGGAGCACGGCGTGCCGGTGGACGTGTGCGGCAAGCTCGTCGTCGCCACCTCGCCGGACGAGGTGCCGCGGCTGGAGGCGCTGGCGGAGCGGGCCGAGGCGAACGGGGTGCCCGCCCGGCGGATCGGCGTGGACGAGGCCCGGGAGTACGAGCCCGAGGTGGCGGCCGTGGCCGCGTTGCGGGTCGAGAGCACGGGGATCATCGACTTCCCCGCCGTGTGCGCGGCTCTCGTGCGCGAGCTGAACGGGCACGACCTGCGGCTGCACACGCCCGCGTTGGCGATCCGGCGGGCGTTGAGCGGCGGTGGCGTCGAGGTGGCCACGACGCGCGGGGTGGTGCGGGCGGACGCCTTGGTGAACTGCGCGGGCCTGCACAGCGACCGCGTGGCGCGGCTGGCGGGCGTGACGCCGTCGGCGGCGATCGTGCCGTTCCGGGGCGAGTACTACGAACTGCGGCCGGACCGCCGACGGCTGGTGCGCGGCCTGATCTACCCGGTGCCGGACCCGGCGCTGCCGTTCCTGGGCGTGCACCTGACCCGGATGCTGGACGGCAGCGTGCACGCGGGCCCGAACGCGGTGCTCGCGCTGCGCCGCGAGGGCTACCGCTGGCGTGACGTGTCCGGGGCGGATCTCGCCGACGTCGCCCGCTTCCCCGGCACGTGGCGGCTGGCCCGCCGGTTCGCCCGCACGGGGGCCGAAGAGGTGCTGCGGTCGTTGTCGCGCAAGCGGTTCGCGCGCAGCCTGGCCCGCCTGGTGCCCGCGATCCGCGAGGACGACCTGGTGCGCGCGTCGGCCGGGGTGCGGGCGCAGGCGATGCGCGCGGACGGGTCGTTGGTGGACGACTTCCTGATCGACACCGCGCCGCGGCAGGTGCACGTGCTGAACGCGCCCTCACCCGCCGCGACGTCGGCCCTGGAGATCGGCCGGCACGTGGCCGGCCAGGTCGAGCTCAGCTGGACTTGAGCGAGCCCAGGAAGGACGCGAACGCCCCCCGGCTGAACTCCAGCACGTCCCCGCCGGGGTTCTTCGTGTCCAGGACCCCGGCGCGAGCCACTTCCACCGACACCCCGACACAGGCACTCGCGGTGTTGCTGGCACTGGAAGTGAGGTACACCCTTCCATCCCGAACGAGTCGCTTTCTCATGTTTCCCTCACCGCTCGAATGAAGTCGACAGTCTCCTCGACCGACAGCGCGTGGGCAGCCGCGTCATCCCACACCGCCCGCAGCCGCGCGACCCCTTCCGCATCCTCCACCGGGCTCAGCCCGGCGAGACTATCCACATAGGCCGAGCCCAGGTCATCAGCGGGGAAGTCGTAGATGATCAGTGTCCCAGAGAGGGCGCCGTAGGCACCAGCACCATTCGGGATGACCTGGATGTTCACATTGGGCAGTCGCGCCGCTTCCAGCAGGTAGTCCCACTGATCAGCCATGGTGGCGGGTCCGCCGATCTCCCGGCGCAATGCCGCTTCGTCGATGAGCGCGTGCAGGATGAGCGGGTTCGGTTCTCGGCGCAGCAGGCCCTGCCGGTCCAGGCGTTCCGGCGCGGCCCGCTCTTCCCAGTTCTCCCCTGGCAGCAGGAACCTGTTCCCCACCGCCACCGCTGAGGCGTAGTCGCTGGTCTGAAGCAGACCGGGGACCAGCACCACGTCTATGGCCCGCTCCACCACCGCTTCCGTCTCGTCGCGACGGAAGCGCAGGTAGCTCTTGGGCAGCGAAGCTGCGTGTTCGATGGGGACCGCCTCGTCGTCGGCGATCTCCCACAGCGCCATTGCACGCTCGCGCTCTTCGTCGCTGACCTTCATCACGGAGAGGATGGCGAAGAACAGGGCCCACCTCGGCCTGGCCTCGCCCGCGATCATCCGGCTCCACGTCGAGCGGGACGTCCGGACCTCCTTGATGATCACGTCGGCCTTGAGGCCGGACTTCTCGCGGTACTCCTCCATGAGCGCGCCGAGCTTGCGCTTGCCGCGCGTGGTCCCTACTGCCATTGGCCCACCTTAGCGACACTGCGTAGCCGAACGTTCACCACAACATCACCCTTTTGGGAAGAGGAGTTTTGGGCATTGCGAAGACTACTGTGTCGCCATGGATAAGGTGATGAAGGGCATCCGGGCGTGCATGACGAAGGGCGCGGTGGAGGACGCGGCGACCTTGCTCCTGCACCTGTGGGCGGAGGCGCCGGACATGGCCGGGCTGCGGGAGACGAGCGTGGAGTTGGCGGACCGGTTCCCGCTGTCCGACTCGGCGGCCGAGGTGCTGCGGGCGGCGGCGTTGAGCAGCGCGGAGCGGGGTCTGCTGCCGGCGGCCGAGGAGTTGGCCAAGCGGGAGGTGGGTGTCCGGCGGGCGCGGTGCCAGGCGGAGCCGACGCCCGAATCGCTGACGGCGCACGTGGGCGCGCTGGACGTGTTGGCGAGCGTTCGGCGGGCGCTCGGCGAGGAGGGTGGCGTCGCCGCGTGCCTGGCCGAGGTGGTGGAGTGGCAGTACGACCACGGCGACCGGGCGGGCGTGGCGTGGGCGTTGCGTGAGCTGGGCGTGCTGGCGATCGAGGAGGGCGACCTCGCGCTCGCGGGCCGGCGGCTGACCCGTGCCGTGTCGCTGTACCGCGAGCAGGCCGACGACTCGGCCGTGCGGTTGGCGCGGGCCGGGTGCTGGGTGCTGCTGGCGTGCGTCCGCTGGGCCGAGGAGCGCCCGACGGAGGCCCGGGTGCTGCTGGAAGCCGCGTTGGGCGATCTCGGGGACGACGACGCGGCCGTGGACGTGCTGCGCCTGCTGGAGGCACTCGACTCCGGCGACGACCTGCCGGAGTCGGTGCCCCTCGGTGCGGAGTTCGGGCAGCTCAGCTGGGTCTGATCAGCGGGGTCTGATCAGCTTGGTCTGATCGCGATGCCCACCGGATCGTGGTCGACCACGAGACGTCGGTCAGGAGGGCTTGAGCACGTCCAAGCCGACGAACGGGCGCAGCGCCTGCGGGACGACGACCGAGCCGTCGGCCTGCTGGTGGTTCTCCAGGATCGCGACGATCCACCGCGTGGTGGCCAGCGTGCCGTTGAGCGTGGCGGCGATCTGCGGCTTGCCGTTCTCGTCGCGGTAGCGCACGTTGAGCCGACGGGCCTGGAACGTGGTGCAGTTCGAGGTCGACGTCAGTTCCCGGTACGCCTGCTGGGTCGGGATCCACGCCTCGCAGTCGAACTTGCGCGCGGCCGACGTGCCCAGATCACCCGCGGCCGTGTCGATGACCCGGTAGGGGACCTCGATCTTGGCCAGCATCTCCTCTTCCCACGCCAGCAGCCTGGCGTGCTCGGCCTCGGCGTCCTCCGGCTTGACGTAGGAGAACATCTCGACCTTGTTGAACTGGTGCACGCGGATGATCCCGCGGGTGTCCTTGCCGTACGAGCCGGCTTCGCGCCGGTAGCACGACGACCAGCCCGCGTACCGCTTCGGGCCGTCCAGGATCTCGTCCGCGTGGTACCCCGCGAGCGGCACCTCCGACGTGCCGACGAGGTACAGGTCGTCGGCTTCGAGGCGGTAGATCTCGCTCGCGTGCGCGCCGAGGAACCCGGTGCCGGCCATGATCTCCGGGCGCACCAGGGTCGGCGTGATCATCAGCTTGAACCCGGCCGCGGTGGCCTGGGCGACGGCCATGTTCAGCAGCGCCAGCTCCAGCTGCGCGCCCACGCCGGTCAGGAAGTAGAAGCGCGAGCCGGACACCTTCGCGCCGCGTTCCATGTCGATCGCGCCGAGCCGGACGCCCAGGTCCAGGTGGTCGAGCGGCTCGAAGTCGAACTCGCGCGGCTCGCCGACGTGCTTGAGCACGGCGTAGTCGTCCTCGCCGCCCTCGGGCGCGTCGGGGTGGACCACGTTCGGCACGGCGCGGTGCAGTTCGTTCAGCTCCGCCTCGGCGGCGGACTGCTCCGCCTCGGCGGCCTTGACCTCGGCGGCCAGCTCCTTGCCCTTGGCCAGCAGCGCGTCGCGCTCCTCGCCCTTGGCCCGGCCGACCTGCTTGCCGAACGTCTTCTGCTCGCCGCGCAGCGCGTCGGCGCGGGCGATGGCGGCCCGGCGGCGCTCGTCGGCGGACAGCAGCGCGTCGACCACGGTCTCGTCCTCGCCACGCGCGCGTTGCGACGCGCGGACGGCTTCCGGGTTCTCGCGCAGTGCCTTGAGGTCAATCACACCAGGAAGGGTAGTACCCGGCCGGAAACGGTTTGCACGACGTCGCGCCCCGCTGCCGGACGCCGCTGTCGGACCCCTCGGGCAGGATGCGCGCGTGGTTGAACGAACGGACGACGACGCCGGCCTGCCCACCGAGGCGCCGGAACTGGCCGAGAACTACGCGCGCACCCTGGTGCACGCGGGCATGACCTCGTTGGACGACACGGTGGAGCAGGTGCTCGACTACGTGGCCGACGAGCACCCGATCACGCCGGCGGTCGCGCGGGCGGTGGTGGAGCGGGTGTGGCGGGAGCGGTCCGCGGAGCAGGAGGCGTGGCCGGAGAGCACGGACGTGGACCGGCTGTTCGCCGTGTTCGACGCGCTCGACCGCGACGGGATCGTGGCGCGCGCCGACTTCACGTGCTGCCAGACGTGCGGGCACGCCGAGATCGGCGACGAGGCGGGCGACGACGCGCGCGGGTACGTGTTCTTCCACCGGCAGGACACCGAGAGCGCGGTGGCGGGCGACGGGGTGTGGCTCGCCTACGGCTCGTTCGGCGAGCCCGCGGGCCACGGGTCCACCGACCACGCGGCGGCCGACGAGGCCGTGGCGCGCGAGGTGGTCGCGGCGCTGGCGGCGAGCGGCCTGCCCGTCGAGTGGAACGGGTCGGCGCGCACCCGGATCAAGGTGGGGCCGATGGACTGGCGGAAGCGGCTGCCGGTGGCTTGACCAGCACATCCCGGGCGGTACGGGCTCGGCAGCACGATCCGGCAGCACGCGACCCGGCAGCACGGCCCAGGCAGCGCGAAGGGGGCGTGTCCGACCAGCGGGCACGCCCCCTTCGCCGTGCGAGCTACGAGATCGCGACGGCGACCACGAGACCGAGGGCGACGTGCGCCGAAGCCACGACGACGCTGGCCGGCGCGAAGCGGTCCGACTCGATCAGCGAGCCGATGTCCAACCTGGTCACCCATTCCAGCAGCCGCACCGCCAGGACCTGCACGATGATGCCGACGAAGCCGAAGATCAGGGCCGAGAGCAGCCCCTCGTCCAGCTTGCCCGCCGCGCTGTAGATCGCCACGACGACGATCAGCGCCATGCTCACCAGACCGGCGGAGGTGACGATGACCGCGTTCGGGGCGCCACCGCGGACCAGGGCGCTCAGCTTGCCCGGGGTGGTCCAGTCGATGGCGTAGAAGCCGACGACCATCAGGATGAGGCCGACGATCGCGTACAGCGCGATCGCACCGACGCCGGTGCCGATGGCGGACCCGAAGCCGGGGTCCAACGCGAGTGGGGGAATCACAGACCCTCCATGTGCAGGTTGATCGGTTGTGCCGCCGGTGAAGGAGCCGGTGACGACGGGTGTGGTGAGGACGGGCGTGGTGCGGTCACGCGTTACGGGGAGGGTCTCATTCGACGATCCTGTGCGGCACGAACGCCGCGCCGTCGTCGGTGACCAGGCCGACGGTCTCCCGGATGCCGAGGCCCGCCGAGGCGTCGCCGACGACCCACGCGCCGAGCGCCGGCCGGTAGCCGTCGAACTCGGGCAGCGGGTCGAAGAGCTGGTAGACGAAGCCCTCCTTGCCGTAGACCCCGCCGGTCTGGGTCTCGTAGCCGGGGGCGACGATCTGGATGTTCTGCCCCTCCCGGCCCAGCCTCGGCTTGCGCACGTACTCGGTGAGCAGGCCGGGGTCGTCCAGGAACGCGGGCAGCAGGTTCGGGTGGCCCGGGTACATCTCCCACAGCACGGCCAGCAGCGCCTTGTTGGACAGCAGCATCTTCCACAGCGGCTCGACCCACAGGGTGCCGGGCAGGCTCTCCACGGCGTAGCGGCCGAACTGCTCGTCGACCACCCACTCCCACGGGTAGAGCTTCACGACCGTGCCCATCGGCGCGTCTTCGAGGTCGACGAACCGCTTCAGCAGCGAGTCCCAGCCGATCTCCTCGATCGCCAGGCCGACGGTGTCCATGCCCGCCTCGGCCGCGGTCTCCTGCAGGTAGGCCACGGTGACGTGGTCCTCACCCGAGGGATCGGCACCCGACCAGGTGAAGTGCAGCTCGTTGGACGGCAGCCGACCGCCGATCTCGGCCCAGCGCTCGACCAGCTTCTCGTGGATCGAGTTCCACTGGTCGTCCTCGGGGTGGACGTCGGTCTTCCAGTTCCACTGGACGACCGACGCCTCCAGCAGCGACGTGGGCGTGTCGGCGTTGTACTCCAGCAGCTTGGCCGGCCCGCTGCCGTCGTAGCGCAGGTCGAACCGCCCGTAGACGTGCGGGTCGCGGCGCTTCCACGACTCGGCGATCGCGGGCCACAGCCACTCGTTGATGCCGAAGTCGCGGTAGCGCTCGGTGACCACCACGTTGTCGACGGCTTCGAGGCACATGTTGTGCAGCAGCTCGACGTCGGCTTCCAGCGACAGCACGTCGCTCATGTCGAAGACGTAGTGCGCCGACTCGTCCCAGTACGGGCGCGGGCTGCCGTCCGCGGCCCGCGCCGGCGCCCCGAACACCAGCCCCTGCTCGGAGACGGTGCGCTGCCAGTTCGGCCGGGGCGCGGAGGTCTCCCGACGCACTCAGCTGCCCCCGCTCTTGCTGCCGCCGGACACGCCGAACCCACCGCGCTGCACGACCGTGCCCGACTTGGTGCTGATGTTCGCGCCCTTGGGCATGGTGTAGGTGCCGCCGCTGATCTTCTGGCCGACGGGGGTGCTCGGCGCGCCGTAGTTGTACCGGTACGAGCTGCCGCCGATGTAGATGAACCCACCGCTGACGTAGCCGCCGTGCGACCGGGCGTAGCTCTCGTCGCAGTACTGGTCCTCGACCACCACGTCGTCCTTGACGCACTGCGCGACCACGTCGTCGGGGCTGGACGCGGCGTACCAGATGGCCACCACGCCGGCCACGCCGACGGCCACGCCACCGCCGATGAGCAGCCGCTTGCGCAGCTTCTTGCGCCGCGCCTCCTCGGCCTCGACGGCGAGCTGCTGCTCGCGCTGCTGCTCGATCGCCGCGGCGCGGGCGCGCTGCTCGGCCAGTGTCGGCGGCCGGGGCTTGGTCTGGCCCGCCTCCTGGTTGCGGATCTGGCCACGACCACCCGACGGCGGTCCTTGCGGCGCGCCCTGCGGCGTCGGGGGCACGTACGGCGGCGGCGACGCGCCACCGCTCCCCGGCCCCGGCGTCGCCGGTCCGCTCGATCGGTCCGGTCCGCTCGGCCCACCCTGGCCGGGCGTCGCGGCGCTACCGGTGTTGTCGTTCTCAGTCATCAGCCACTCCCGGCGGGGACGGTACAGAGATCGGCCGCCGAATGGGTGACGAGTGTCCCAAAAGCAACACTCTCCACCCGCCCGAACGGTTGCACGGCCTACACAGGCATCATGGAGTAGATGTCCGCCACCACGCGCTGGTTTCGTCGAGGTGACCACTTGGTCATGCTCGGCGCGTCGGCTGGCGCGTTCGTGCTGCTCGCCCTGAGCACGCTCACGGGCTGGCCGGTGGGCGCGGGCGGCCTCGGCAGCCCGGCCACGACCAAGGTCAACCCCGTCATGGCTGCTCAGGCGGGTGATTGCCTGAACTGGACCAAGCCGGACCTCTCGGACGTCGAGAAGGTCGACTGCGCGGCCCAGCACCTGTTCGAGGTTACCGGTGTGGCGGACATCTCCGCCGCTCACGGGCCTCAGGCGCCGTTCCCGGACGACGAGCAGTGGCAGTTGATCAGCCAGGAGCGGTGCGCGAAGACGTCGCTGGACTACCTCGGCGGCAAGTTGGACCCGTTCGGCAAGTACACGGTCGGTCCGCTGAACCCGGGCGAGCGGCTGTGGGGCGAGGGGCAGCGGACGCTGCGCTGCGGCCTGCAGGTGGCCGGTCCGGCGGGCGGGCTGCTCCCCTCCTACGGCACGGCGCGCACCCAGGACCAGTCCGACGTCTACGACCCGGGCGTGTGCCTCGGCATCACCGCCACCGGGTCGGTCGGCGACCCGATCGACTGCGCGAAGCCGCACACGTTCGAGATCACCGGCGTGGTGCCCCTGCCGCCCGGCGAGTTCCCGCCGGCCGAGCAGCAGGACGACGTGCTGTTCGGCGAGTGCGGCAGGCTCACCGCCGAGTACACCGGCGGCGCCGACCTCAAGGCCCGCGGCCTCATCGTCACGTGGGACACGCGGGCGCCGGAGAGCTGGGCCGCCGGCTCCCGGCTGGCGAACTGCAAGGTCGGCGCGCAGCCCGTGGACAACGTCCTGATCGCGTGGGAGGGCAGCGTCCGCAACCCGAACGCGCCGCCGCTGACCACGTCCAACCCGCCGCAGACGACCGCCGTGCAGCAGGACGAGCCGACCGGCGCGCCGCTGCACTCGCAGTCCAACTCCAGCTCCGCCGCGCCGCCCTCGTCGGGCTCCAAGCCGCCGAAGTCGGACGAGACGACGACAGCCACGACCACGACGACGTCGAGGTGACGACATGCCGGTGGAGATGACCCGTCAGCGGTTCGAGGAGCTGGTCGGCGAGGCCCTCGACCTCATCCCGCCGGACTTCGCGGCGGCGATGAGCAACGTCGTGGTGCTGGTCGAGGACCGCAACGCGGACGTGCCGAGCCTGCTCGGCCTCTACCACGGCATCGCGCTGACCAGCCGGACCACCGACTACGGCGGCGTCCTGCCGGACCGGATCTCCATCTACCGCGAGGCGATCCTGGACATCTGCCGCACCGAGGACGACGTGGTGGAGGAGGTCGTGGTCACCGTGGTCCACGAGATCGCGCACCACTTCGGCATCGACGACGCCAAGCTGCACGAGCTGGGCTGGGGCTAGACGCGCCCAGCCTGATCAGTCGGGCAGGTCCGCGATCCGGTTGGCGATGGTCTCCAGGGTCGTCAGCTCGTCGGCGGACAGGTGGTCGATGAACCGGTCCCGCACCGACCGCACGTGCCCCGGCGCGGCCTGCTCCAGCGCGGCGAAGCCCTCGTCGGTGAGGTGGTAGATGCTGCCGCGGCCGTCGTTGACGTCCTCGGTGCGTTCGAGCAGCCCGCGGGCTTCCATCCGGGCCGCGTGGTGCGAGAGCCGGCTGCGCGACCACTGCATCTTCGCGGCGAGGTCGCGCAGCCCCCAACGCCGGTCCGGCTTCTCCGACAGCGTGCTGAGCACCTCGTAGTCGGTCGAGGAGAGGCCGAGCGCGGCGAGGTCGCGAGCGGTGCGCGCGGGCAGCACGGTGAGCAGGCGCCGGAACGCCCGCCACGCCCGCTCTTCGTCCGGCGTCAACCACGGCACCTCGGGCATCGCCCCATCCTGCCACCTTTGACATGTCAACGAAACCGGAGCTAGCCTCGTTGACATGTCAAAGAAACCCGTCCGCGTCCTGGTGGTCATCGCCGGCACCCGACCCGGTCGGCTCGGCCGTGCCGTCGGCGAGTGGTTCACCCGGGTCAACCACGACGTCGCGGTCGACGGCGCCGCCGAGACCGCCATCGCCGACCTCGCGCGGATCGGGCTGCCCCTCCTGGACGAGCCCGAACACCCCTCCTCCGGCATCTACCACCACGAGCACACGCGGGCGTGGAGCCGGCTCGTCGCCGACGCCGACGCGTTCGCGATCGTCACCCCCGAGCACAACCACGGGATGCCCGCCGCCCTGAAGAACGCCCTGGACCACCTGTCCGAGGAGTGGGCGTACAAGCCGGTGTCCTTCGTCGGCTACGGCCACACCTCGGCGGGCACGCGCGGCGTCCACATGGCCAAGCAGGTCGCCACCACCCTGCGCATGATGCCCACCGGGGCCACCGTCGCCCTGCGCATCGGCGACCACTTCGGCGACGACGGGCGACTGCTCGACGACCCGTCCAGGGACGAGGCCGCGCGCCACGCGTTCCGCGAGCTGGTCCGCCTGGCCCGCGTCCTGCGCCCGCTGTACCGGCCGGACGGCGACGCGGTCGCCCCGGCCGTCCCGCCGCCGGTGCCGGGGGTGCGCCTGCGGCCCGCCGACGCCGCCGACGCGGCGGAGCTCGTCGTCCTGCAGCGCTGCTGCTGGGTCCAGGAGGCCGTCGCCAACCACGACTGGGACCTCGCGCCGCTGCACGAGGCGGTCGACGACGTCCGCGCCTGGACGGCCGACTGGGCGGTGTGGTGCGCGCGCCTCGACGGCCGGCTGGTGGGCGCCGTCCGCGCCCGCCGCGACGGCGACACGTGGGACATCGGGCGCCTGATGGTCGCGCCCGACCTCGCGGGCCGGGGGCTCGGCGCCTGGCTGCTCCGCTTCGCCGAGGAGCAGGCGCCGGCCGGGGTGCGCACCGCGCGGCTGCACACCGGCGCCCGGAGCCACCGCAACGTCGCCCTCTACGAGCGCTCGGGGTACCGGCGCGGCGCCGTCCAGGACGGCGTCGTCCCGTTGACCAAGCCGGTCCCGGCGGGCGCGCGGCGCTGATCAGTCCCCGACCACGTCCACCCCGGTCCAGGACGTGCAGCGCCAGCCGTCGCCGCCGCGTTCCAGCACGACCCGGCCGGTGTTGGGCAGCAGGCCCGCCTCGGCCAGCGCGGGGCCCACGTTGCGGGCCAGGGCGAGCGCGCCCATCCGCAGCACCGCGCCGTGGCTGACCAGCACCACCGTGTCGCCGTCGCGGTGCTTGGCGGCGATCCCGTCGACCGCGGCCAGGTAGCGGTCCAGGGCCTGGCGACCGCTCTCGCCGCCGGGCAGCGGCACGTCCAGCTCGCCCTCGGCCCACTGCTTCACCGTGGCGATGAAGACCTCGAACGCCTCGCGGTCGTGCCGCCCTTCGAGGTCGCCGCAGAAGATCTCCTGCACGCCGTCCACGACCTCGACGTCCAGGCCGTGCGCCGCCGCCACGGGCGCCGCGGTCTGCTGCGCGCGCACCGCCGTGCTGGCGTACACGGCCGCCACGGGCTCGGCGGCCAGCTGCTCGGCCAGCGCGGCGGCCTGGGCCCGGCCCGCGTCGGTCAGCGGCGGGCCGGGTGGCAGCGAGTCCAGCGCCATCTTCACGTTCGACGCCGTCTCGCCGTGTCTGACCAGGATCAACCTCACGCGCCGTGCCCCCTCCGGACCGCGTCGACCCACTCGGCCGCCGCCACGAACTCCTCGTTGCCCGCCACCACACCGCCCGGCTCGGCCTTCGGGTACGAGCCCAGGAACCGGGTCTGCGGGCAGTGCCGGTGCAGCGCCGCCAGCGCGTCGCCCACCCTCGGCTCGACCACGTGGCCGTCGAAGTCGATGTAGAACCGGTACTCGCCGAGCCTGCCCTTGGTCGGCCGCGACTCGATGCGGGTCAGGTTGATGCCGCGCAGCGCCAGCTCGGTCAGCAGCTCCGACAGCGCGCCGATCCGGTCGGCCGCCGTGCAGACGACGGACGTGCGGTCGTGGCCGGTCGGCTCGGGCAGCTCGCCGGGCGGGCGGAGGAGCAGGAACCGGGTCTTCGCGTCCCGCACGTCGGCCACGTCGGTGGCCAGCACCTCCAGCGGGTAGTGCCGCACGGCCACCGGAGCGCTCACGGCGGCGTCGAACTCGCGGTTGAGCACGGCCCGCGCCGCGGCGGCGGTGGACGTCGTGGCGACCGCCCGGGCCTGCGGCAGGTGCTCGGCGAGCCAGTGCCGCACCTGGGCCAGCGCGTGCGGGTGGCTCGCGACCGTGCGCACGGGCTCGCCGCCGGGCCGCACCAGCACGCTGAACCGCACCGGGAGCACGGCCTCGGCGACCGCGACCAGCGGCTCGCCCTCGGTCAGCGCGTCCATCGTCGCCGGCACCGCGCCCTCGACGGAGTTCTCCACCGGCACGCACGCCGACGCGGTCTCCCCGCGCCGGGTGGCGGCCAGGGCGGCGGGCACCGTGTCGAACGGCACGAGCTCCTGCTGCGGAGAGGCGAAGCCGCGTGCGGCCTGCTCGGTGAACGTTCCCTGCGGTCCGAAGTAGGCGAGCACGGCCGCAACGATACGAGGACCACGTCCGGTGACCGTTGTTGAGGCGAGGATCACCCGCCTGGTGGGTGCCCGCCCCCGTTCCGCCGCAACCCGTTCTCCTGGAATGCTGGTGACGTGTCCGCCGCCGATACGGAGGGTGAGATCAACGCTCCGGTAGCAGTTCCCCGTCTGGTGTTGTGCGCCGTCGACGAACCGCTCGCCCGCGCCTGGCTCGCGGTGGCCGAGGGCCGCAGCGGCGTCGAGGTGCACCGGGGCTCGGTGCTCGACATCGTCGCCGAGGCCGTGGTGAGCCCCGCCAACTCCTCCGGCTGGATGCGCGGGGGCATCGACGCGGTCTACGCGCGGGCGTTCCCGCTGGTGGAGGGCAATGTCCGCAGTGCCGTGCTCGGCCTGCACGGCGGCGAGCTGCCGGTGGGCGAGGCGCTGGTCGTGCCGACCGGCGAGCCCGAGCCCGAGTGGCTGATCAGCGCGCCGACCATGCGGCAGCCCGGTGAGCTGCTGCCCGAGGACACCGTGCACCCGTACCTGGCCGCGCGCGCCGTGCTGCGGTTGTGGCTGGGCGGCCGGTTGGACGACGGCCGCCCGGTGCGCGAGGTCGTCCGCACGATCGCCATGCCCGGCCTGGGCACGGGCGTAGGCGGAGTCGCGCCCGCTACGTGCGCCCGGCAGGTCGCGGCGGCGTGGGACGAGGTGTTCAGCCCGCTGCCCAGCAGGTAGCCGCCAGTTGTGCACAACCTGTGGACAGTTCGCCCGGGACCTGTGGACAACTAGCGCGGCGCGACCCAACGTTCCAGGTCCAGCTCGTCGGTGATGGGGATGCCGTAGTCCCCGACGCTGGGGATCTCCGGCTTGAGGCGACGGGCTTCGCGCACCGCGTCGGCGCGCAGGGCGGTGAGCCGGAAGCCGCGGCGCTGGTAGAAGCGCAGGGCGTCGAGGTTGTCGTTGGTCGTGGTGAGCCTGACCCGGGAGCAGCCGAGCTGGCGGGCCCGGCGGACGGCGGCGTCGACCAACGAGCTCCCGACACCCCTGCCTCTTCGCAACGCGTCGATGGTGACGATCTCCAAGTGTCCGTCGGCGGCGGCGTAGGTCAGCAACCCGACCACGGTCTCCTGCTGTTCGACCAGGAACCCGGGCAGGCTCGCCGGGAAGAACACCTGGCCGTGGGCGACCGCGGTGTGCGCGCCCCACAGCTCAAGCACCAGCCTGCCGACGACGATCCGGTCGGCTTCCTCGATCGCGCGTACGAGCATTCCTGCACTGTCTTGGCGGGCGCGCGCGGTGGGTACCGGCATTCGACCTATGGTTGGTTCGTGCCGGTGCGAGTGTTGCTCGTAGACGACCACGAGGTGGTGCGCAGGGGGCTGCGCGAGTTGCTGGAGGACGAGGACGACATCTCGGTGGTCGCCGAGGCGGGCGGGGTGGACGAGGCCCTGGTCCGCGCTTCGGCGACCCGGCCCGACGTCGCCGTGGTGGACGTGCGGCTGCCCGACGGCGGCGGCGTGGAGCTGTGCCGCCGGCTGCGCGGCCTCGCGGACGGGCCCAGGTGCCTGGTGCTGACCGCGTTCGACGACGAGGAGGCGCTGGTCGGCGCGATCATGGCCGGCGCGTCGGGCTACCTGCTCAAGCAGGTGCGCGGGCAGGACCTGGTGACGGCGGTGCGCGAGGTGGCGGCCGGCCGTTCGCTGCTGGACCCGCAGACGACGTCCCGCGTCCTGGACCGCATGCGCCGCCCGGTCGAGGTGGACGTGCTGGACGCGTTGACCGAGCAGGAACGGCGGGTGCTGGACCTGATCGGGGAGGGCCTGACCAACCGCCAGATCGCCGAACGGCTGTTCCTGGCGGAGAAGACGGTGAAGAACTACGTCACCGCCGTGCTGTCGAAGCTGGGCATGGAACGCCGCACCCAGGCCGCCGCCTGGGTGGCCCGCCGGTCACGCTAGCGGCACGTGCCAGCTGATCGTGGTGCCGGTCCGGGGCGACGAGGTGATCTCGCAACCGCCGCCGGCCGCCAGGGCGCGCTCCTCCAGGTGCCGCAACCCCCGCTTGGCCACCCCGCGCGGGACGCCGCACCCGTCGTCGGCGACCTCCAGGTCGAGCCGGTCGGGCGTGCGGCGCAGCGCGATGCCGACGTGCCGGGCGCCCGAGTGCCGCACCACGTTCGACAACGCCTCCCGCAGCGCCGCGCGGGCGTGGTCGGCCAGGTCCGCGGGCACGTCCGCGACGTCGCCCTCGACGCGCACCTCCGGCTCGAACCCCAGCAGCTCGCCCGCCGTGCGCGCCTCGGCCAGCACCGAGCCCTTGAGGTCGACGTCGGCGGGCTTGCCCGGGTCCGCGCTGCGCAGGGCCCGGACGGTGGCGCGGACCTCGGCCATCGTCCGGTCGAGCTGGTCCACGCAGTCCGCCAGCCGCCGCGCCTCCCGGCCGTCGAGCTTGAGCCGCCGGTCGAGCAGGTCGAGCTGCACGCCGGTCGCGTACAGCCGCTGGATGATCACGTCGTGCAGGTCGCGCGCGATGCGCTCGCGTTCCTGGTAGACCGCTATCCGCTGCCGCGCGGTCGACCCCTCGGCCAGCACGACCGCGAGCCCCGCCTGCGCGGCGAACGCGGCCAGCACCTCGACCGTGTCCTGGCTGAACGGCTGCGCGCCCTTGCGCCGGTACACCGCCAGCGCGCCGATCCGGCGCTCCTTGGTGCCGAACGGCGCGACCGCGAACGGCCCGTAGCCCCGCAGCTCCTTGGGCACGAACGGCGCGGTGCGCGGGTCGGTGGTGAAGTCGTCCGCGACCACGGGCACGCCGGTCCGCGCCGCCCGTGCCGCCGACGAACGGCTCGACAGCACGACGCCCACCGGGTCGTCGTCGCCGGAGGACGCCTCGACGGTCAGCGTGCCGTCCTCCGCGGTCACCATGGCCAGGCCGAGGTCCGCGCCGGCGAGCTCGACGGCGCTGCGCACCACGAGCGGCAGCACGGCGTCCGGGTCGTCGCCGGCCAGGGCGGCCGAGGTGATCTCGGTCGACGCGGCGAGCACGCGGGCTGGGTCCACGGTGGTCAACGGTAGGCCCTGGTCCGCATCCGCCCGTCGGCGACGTCCAGCACCAGGTCGGCGCGGTCCGCTTCCGCCGGCCGGTGGGTGATGTGGATGACGGTCTTGTCCCGCAGCACGTCGTCCAGGCGGGCCAGCAACGCGGCGGCGGTCGGCTCGTCGAGGTGGGCGGTCGGCTCGTCCAGCAGCACGAGGTCGGCGTCGTGGAGCAGGGCGCGGGCCAGCGCGACCCGCTGCGCCTCGCCGCCCGAGAGCAGGGTCGGGCCGATCACGGTGTCGAGGCCCAGCCGGACGCCCGCGACGTCGAGCGCCCAGAGCAACCGCGCGTCATCCGCTCGGGGGTCGCCCAGCCGCAGGTTCTCGCGGACCGTGGTCGAGACCAGCATCGGCTCCTGCGGGCACCAGGCCACGCGGTCGGGTCGCCACACCAGCCCGCGTTCGGGTTCCAGGAACCCCAACAGCAACGCGAACAGGCTCGACTTGCCCGCGCCCGACGGGCCCACCACGGCCACCTTGGCGCCGGCCGGCAGGTCGAACGACACCCGCTCCAGCACGGGTTCCGCGCTGCCCGGCCACTTCAGCGTCACGCCTTCGAGCCCGACCGCGCCGCCGACCGAACCCTGCTCGACCCGGGCCGGCGAGGTGCTCGGCGACTGGTCGACGATCCGGCCGTACGACTCGCGCAACGCCGCGCGGTGCTGGGCGGCGGCGGGCAGCGCGCCCAACACCTCGGCCAACGCGAGCGGCACGAGCCCGAGGACGGGCACCAGCAGCGGGTCGACGCCGCCGGCCAGGCCGATGCACACCGCCGACGCCAGCCCGGTCGTCAGGTGCACGATGCCGATCGCCGCGCCCGCGCCGAGGGCCTGCCGCCGTGCCTGGCGGGCGAGTTCGGCGTCCTGGCGCGCCAGCTCGGCGCGCACCTCGCGGTCGGCGCCGAACGCGATCAGGTCGGGTGCGGCGGTGAGCAGGGTCAGCACCTGCTCCGACACGTGCCGCCGTCCCCTGGCGAGCACGGCGGTGGCGCGGCGTTCGGCGAGCACCGCGACGACCGGCGCGAGCGTGCCGCCGAGGACCAGCGCCACGGCCAGCGCGAGGCCGGCCATCGGCTCGATGATCGCGAACAGCGCCACCGCGGCGGCCGACACGCCCACCGCGATCAGCGGCGGCTGCAGGACGCGCGGCACCAGGTCGCGGACCGCGTCGACGTCGTCGACCAGTCGGGTGAGCTCGGCCCGACCCGGCCGGAGGCCGCGCCACAACCGGACCCGCAGCGCCTCGGCGTAGCGGAACGCGGCGTCGTGCGACACCAGCCGCTCCAGGTACCGGAACACGCCCTTGGCCAGCGCGAACGTCCGCACGCCCACCACCAGCACCGACAGCGTCAGGATCGGCGGCTGGGTCGCGGCCTTCGCGATCAGGTAGGCCGCGAACGCCGTCAACGCCACACCGCTCAGCGAAGCCGCCGCGCCCAGCAACGCACCCGCCAGCAGCCGCCGGGTCGGCCGCGGCGTCCGCGCGGTGGTCGACCGGTCGTCCACGACGCCGACCTCACGGGCCGCCGCGACCTCCTCGGCCTGCTCACCCACCAGCCGGTGCGTCGCCAGCACGACCGCCGCACCACCCTCGGCGGCCCGGTGCACGGCGGCCATCACCTTCGCGGCCGTCGCCGGGTCGAGGTGCGCGGTCGGCTCGTCCAGCAGCAGCACCGTCGCGCCGTCCCGGACCCGGGTCAGCGCACGCGCGACCGCGACCCGCTGCCGCTCCCCGGTCGACAGCTCCGCGATCGGCCGCGCCACCAGGTGGTCGGCCGCCACCGACGCCAGCACGTCGTGGTCGACCCGGCCCGCGGTCAGCTCCAGCTCGTCGGCCACGGTCCGCCCGGCGAACGCGGGCCGCTGCGGCACCCAGGCGATGGCCGACCGGTCGACCGCCACCGACCCGCCGTCCGGCTCCACGAACCCCAGCAGCACGGCGAACAGCGTCGACTTGCCCGCCCCGCTGGGCGCGTCCAGCCGGTGCACCTCGCCGGGCCGCACCCGGAACCCGACCCCGTCGGGCGCGAACCGCTCCCGCCGCCGGACGCGGAGATCACGGACCTCCACCCCCTCGACCGAACGGTCCGAGCCGACCGAGCCGTCCTGGCCGACCGAGCCGACCGAGCCGTCCTGGCCGACCGAGCCGACCGAGCCGTCCTGGCCGACCGAGCCGTCCTTCGCCGGACCGGGCGCGGGGATCTCCGCGACCCGCCGCACGGCCTCCACCCCGTCCTCCGAGGCGTGGTGTGCCGCACCGGCCGCCCGCAGCGGCAGGTAGCACTCCGGCGCGAGGATCAACACCACCAGGCCCGTGACCAGCGTCATCTCCCCCGACACCAGCCGCAGCCCGATGCCGACCGCGATCAGCGCCACCGACAGCGACGCCACGATCTCCAGCACCAGCGCCGACAGGAACGCCACCCGCAACGTCCCCATGGTCGCCCGCCGGTACCGCTCGCCCACCTCCCGCACGGCCGACGCCTGAGCCGCCGCGCGCCCGAACGCGGTCAGCACCGGCAGCGCCCGCACCAGCTCCGCCAGCCGCCCCGACAACCGCTCCAGCGCCGTCGCCGCCGCGGCCACCCGCGCCGAGGTGAACCGGCCGATCAGGATCGCGAACACGGGGATCAGCGGCAGCGTCACCGCGATCAGCACGGCCGACGTCGGGTCGGTGAAGAAGATCCAACCGCCCACCGCCACCGGCACCACGGCCGTCGTCACCAGAGCCGGCAGGTACCGGGTGAAGTACGCGTCCAGCGCGTCCAGCCCCTTGGTCGCGAGCACCGCCAACGACGCCGGCCCCCGCGCCACGATCCACGACGGCCCGAGCCCCAGCGCCCGGTCCAGCACCGCCGCCCGCAGCTCCTCCTTCGCGCCCGCCGCCGCACGCGCCGCCACCGTCTCGGTCGCCCACGCCAGCACCGCCCGCGCCACCACCGCGCCCGCCAGCACCCACAACGACCCGCCGGTCACCAGCGCCGACGCCAGCGCGACCGCCTGCCACACCAGTGCGCCGGCCGTCAGCGCGGCCAGCACCGCACACCAGGCCAACGCCCGGCGCGCCGAGCGCGAGAGCGCGGGCAGCGCGCCGAGCGGGCCTTTCCCCGGCTTCTTGGCGGAAGGGGCTCCGGGGAAGTTCATCGGGTCGTCCCGGCGGGCACGTGGGCCTCCGGGATGTGCCGGGTGCCGATCCGCTTGCGGAACACCCAGTACGTCCACCCCTGGTAGACGAGCACCGCGGGCGTGCCGAACGCGGCGACCCACGTCATCACGGTCAGCGTGTACGGGCTCGACGCCGCGCCCGCCACCGTCAGCGACCAGGCCGGGTCCAAGGTGGACGGCAGCACGTTCGGGTGCAGCGCGCCGAACAGCGCCGCCACCGCCGCCGCCACCACGACGCCCATCAGCGCGAACGCCTGCCCCTCGCGCCGCAGCACCAGCCGCCCGTACGCGCCCAGCGCCGCCAGCGCCACCACGATCGACGCGCCCCACGTCCACACCGAGCCGAACCGCAGCTGCACGATCAGCAGCAGCACCAGCAGCGGCAGCAGCGCCACCGGCGCGACCCTCAACGCCAGCGCGCGCGCCCGTTCCCGCACGTCGCCCTCGGTCTTCAGCGACAGGAACACCGCGCCGTGCACCAGCGCGTACCCGGCCACCGCCACCGCGCCGAGCAGCGTCTCCCACCGGATCGAGGCGAACGGCGAGCCGACGCGGTCGCCGGCGGCGTCCAGCGGCATCCCGAACACGGTCGTCGAGAGCAGCAACCCGACCGCGAGCGCGGCGGTCCACGACCCGGTCACGATGACCGCGTCCCACACCCGCCGCCACCGCGCCGAGTCGACCTTCCCCCGGTACTCGAAGGCGACACCGCGCCCGATCAGCGCCAGCAGGAACAGCACCAGCGGCAGGTACACCGAGCTGAGCAGCGCCGCGTACCAGGCGGGGAACGCGGCGAACGTGGCGCCGACCGCCACCAGCAGCCACACCTCGTTGCCGTCCCACACCGGCCCGATGGTGTTGATCAGCACCCGCCGTTCGCGCTCCGAGCGCCCGAGCACGGGCAGCAGCATGCCGACGCCGAAGTCGAAGCCCTCCAGGAACAGGTAGCCCAGCCACAGCAGGGCGATCACGCAGAACCAGAACGTCTCCACGGCTCCCCCTCTCAGTAAGCGAACGTCAGGACGTCGTCGTCACGCGATCCGGCGTCGTCATCCGGCTTTCGAGCCGGCAGCACGCCCGCGATCCCCGCGCGGACGTACCGCCGGATCAGGAACACCTCGACGCCCGCCAACACCCCGTAGACCAGCGTCAAGGCGACCAGCGACGTCAACACCTCCCCCGGTGTCGACGACGACACGGCCCGCGCGGTGAACATCCACACCCCGTCCACCCCGCTCGGGTTCGGCACCACCACGAACGGCTGCCGACCCATCTCGGTGAAGATCCAGCCGAAGCTGTTGGCCAGGAACGGCGTCGCGATGCTGCCCAGCGCCAGCCACTTGAACCACCGGCCGCGCGGCGTCCGACCACCGCGCGTCAGCCACAGGATCAGCAGCCCCGCGCCGACCGCGATGCCGCCGAAGCCGATCATCAGCCGGAAGCCCCAGTACGTGACCGGCAGGTTCGGCACGTAGTCGATCGGCTTGCCCGACAGCTCGCCGAGCTTCGGGTCGACCGGGTAGTTCGCGCCGTACTTCTCCTGGTACATCGGCACCAGGTCCTCGATGCCCTTCACCTCGGTGGTGAAGTCGTTGTGGGCCAGGAACGACAGCAGCGCGGGCACCGTGATGCTCTTGACGTTCTCGCAGTCGGGCCGCGACACGTCGCCGAGCGCGAACACCGAGAACGCGGCGGGCGACTCGGTGTGGCACAGCGCCTCGGCGGCGGCCATCTTCATCGGCTGCTGCTCGAACATCAGCTTGCCCTGCATGTCACCGGTGATCGCGAGCCCGGTGAACGCCGCGACGCCCACCCACGTGCCGAACTTGACCGACGCGCGCCACACCGGCCCGTCGTCGCTGCGCCGCCACAGGTGCCACGCCGCGACGCCGACCAGGAACGTCCCGGCGACGGCGAACGCGCCGAAGATCGTGTGCGGGAACGCGGCCAGCGTGGTGTTGTTGCCCAGCACCGCCCAGATCGACGTCAGCCGCGGCCGCCCGTCGACCAGCTCCACGCCGACGGGGTGCTGCATCCACGAGTTCGCGGCCAGGATGAAGTACGCCGAGGCGATCGTGGCCAGCGAGAACGCCCACACGCAGGCCAGGTGGACCTTCTTCGGCAGGCGGTCCCAGCCGAAGATCCACAGCCCGAGGAACGTCGACTCGACGAAGAACGCGACCAGGCCCTCCATCGCCAGCGGCGCGCCGAACACGTCGCCGACGAAGCGCGAGTAGGCGCTCCAGGTCATGCCGAACTGGAACTCCTGCACGATGCCGGTGACCACGCCCATGGCGAAGTTGATCAGCAGCAGCTTGCCCCAGAACTTGGTCATCGCCAGGTACTTGCGGTCACCCGTGCGCACCCACGCGGTCTGCATCCCCGCCACCAGCAGGGAGAGCCCGATGGTCAGCGGCACCATCAGGAAGTGGTAGACGGTGGTGATGCCGAACTGCCACCGTGCCAGGTCGAGGACGTCCACGGGTCGACCGTAGGTCCGGGCCGGGGGCCGGCCTCAGGTACGACGGTCCCCCGGGACCCGGGACCAAGGTCCTGTGTGCGAACTCCTGGTCTGCGGCCGGCCACCAGGTTGAGGTTCGACGCGAGCCGGCGACGTCCTCCCCGGGCCTGGCGTTCCTGCCATCGCCGTGATCGCGATCGAGCCGGACCAGCGGCGCGTGCGCACCGTCACGTCCGAGGTGGACGGCCGCACGGGGTAGTCTGGGTTCGCCAGAGGGGAGTAGTTCCCCCGGGTCACCACGACCGGGGCGAGAGGATCGACACACTGATCCGCCTGCGCGCGGATCCGGTCCCTCACCCGTTCTCCGGAACGGGCGAACGAGACCTCCGGCCGGGTAGCGCACCACGCCCGGTCGGGGTCGTGCTGCCTCCGTCCGGGTTCACATCGGACGTCGGAGGTTCCCGTGGCACCTGAACTCATCGCGGCGGCGACGGCTTTCGCCATCGTCTTCCTGGCCGAGCTGCCGGACAAGACCATGGTCGCCACCCTCGTGCTCACCACGCGGTACCGGGCGTGGCCGGTGTTCGTCGGCGTCACGGCGGCGTTCGCGATCCAGTGCGTGGTGGCCGCGACGTTCGGCGGCGTGCTCACCCTCCTGCCCGACCGGGTGGTCGCGGGCGTGGTCGCCGCGCTGTTCGGCGTGGGCGCGTTCCTGCTGCTCAAAGAGGGTTTCTCGAAGGACGGCGACGAGACCGGCGCGGCCGCGGACGGACCTGGTCGGGTGACGTTCCGGCGGGCCGCGCTCACGTCGTTCGGCGTGCTGTTCGCCGCCGAGTGGGGCGACGCCTCGCAGCTGGCGACCGCCGCCCTGTCCGCCCGCTACGCGAGCCCCGTGTTCGTCGGCCTCGGCGCGTTCCTGGCGCTGGTCACGGTCGCCGCCATCGCGGTCCTGGTGGGCCGCCGGATCGCCACCCGCATCCCGACGCACCTGATCCAGCGGGTCAGCGGCTTCGTGTTCGCCGCGTTCGCCCTGGTGGCCCTGTGGCAGGCGGTGGTGGGCTAAGCGGTCGCCTCGACGCCGCGGGTGAGCAGGTGGGCCTCGCGCATCCGGCCGTCCGGGGTGAACCGCCCGAAGAAGTGGACGTCGATGGCGAGCGGCTTGCCGAGGTTGACCACGTGCAGGGTGTACCCGGCGGCGATCCGGTCGCCGGGCGGCCGGCGCGGGTGATCCGGCGGGGCCGGGAGACGGGCGAGTTCGACGACAGGCTGCCGGTGGACTGCTGATCGCCGTCACGGTGAAGCTCGGCCACGCGGCGAGCGAGGAGGTCGAGGCCGGCCGAGCTGTCCGAGGAGGAGTCGGCGCACCCTCCGGACCACCCTCCTGCGCGTCCTCCGCGTCGGACCGCTGACCACCGGTCCGACCCGGGTGTCAGACCAGCCCGTCGAGCTTGAGCGTCACCGGGAACGGCACGGAGGTGGTGAATTCGCCTGTCACGTCGCCGGCGTCCTGGTACCCGAACTCGCCGGCGTGGTGGCAGGCCACCAACGAGACCGGCGGGTCGAGGTCGACGATCCAGTAGTGCGGAATACCCGCGTCCGCGTACTCCCCACGCTTGATCACCCGATCCATGCGCTTCGACCCGGGCGACACGATCTCGATCACCACCAGCACGTCGGACGCCTTGAGCAGTCCCCCGCTCCGGGTCGCCTCACGCGGCACGACGACCAGGTCGGGCCGCCGCGAGAATCCGGGATCGCCCGGCGGGACCAGTTCCAGGTCGACGTCGACGTCCTGGATCGCGACCAAGTCGCCGGGCACCTGGTCACGGAGCTGGACGAACAGCTCACCCGAAGCCATCATGTGGCGCGGACTCGGGCTCGGTGACGTCAAGGTGCGACCCTCTTGCAGCTCGGAGTAGCCGCGCTCGGTCTCCCCGAGCGCCGCGTATTCGGCGACCGTGAACAAGTGGACGTCCTCGGCCGAGTTCTCCATGTCCTCGGACAGAGCGATCACTTCGTTCCCCTCAGTCTCACTGAGAGTGTCCCAGAGGCTACTGTGCGTCAGCGCAACGCGTCAGCGACCTCCTGGGCCGCCCGCACCACGTGCGGCCCCACCACGTCACCGTCCAGCTTCTCCAGGGCCACCACGCCCACGCTGGCCCGCAATCCGGGCACGCCCCGCACCGGCGCCGCCACCCCGAACGCACCCGGCTGCAACTCGCCCGTCGAGTGGACCCACTGCCGCCCTTCCGGCGAAAGCCCGATGGCCTTGCCCGCCGCGCCCCGGTGCACGGGGTGGCGCGACCCGACCCGGTAGGCCACGTGGTACGCCGTCCACGACGGCTCCACCACGGCCACCGCCTGCGCCTCGCTCCCGTCGGCCACGGTCAGGTGCGCCGTCGCGCCCACCGTCTCCGCCAGCGTCCGCAGCGCGGGCTGCGCGGCCAGCCGCAACTGCGGCAGCACGTTCGACGCCAGCCGCAGCACGCCGAGCCCGAGCCGCACCTTCGACCCCTCCCGCCGCACCAGCCCACGCGACTGCAACGGCACCAGCAGCCGGTACACCGCCGCCCGCGACGCGCCGATGGCCGCCGCCAGCTCGCTGATCGACGGCGCCTCCGACTCGGCGTCGGCCACCGCCTGGAGCAGGGCCAGGCCCCGCTCCAGGGTCAGCGAGCTCTCCTTCGACGCGGGTGCCGGCAGCCGGCCGCGGGGATCGGGTCTGACCACGCTCTACCTCTCGTCGGCGGGGACGACCGTGCCGAGGACCTCGGCCAGCCCGACGACCGAACCGCCTTCACCCGGAGCCGTCGCGGTGATCCGCACCGTGTCGCCGTCCTCCAGGAACGTCCGCTCGCCGTCGTCGAGCACCACCGGCTCCTTCCCGCCCCAGCTCAGCTCCAGGAAGGAGCCGCGCTCGTCGCGGGCCGGGCCGGACACGGTGCCCGACGCGATCAGGTCGCCCGGCCGAACGGTAGCGCCGTTCACCGACAGGTGCGCGAGTTGTTGCGCGAAAGTCCACGACATCTCGCGGAACGGCGGCCTGGACACCACCGTGCCGTTCCACTCGACCTCCAGGTCGATGTCCAGGCCCCACGACCGGTCCTCGACCAGGTACGGCAGCAGGTCGTTGCCCAGCGGCGGCGGCGACACCCGGGCCACCGCGAACGCCTCCAGCGGCGTGATCCACGCCGAGACCGACGTGGCGAACGACTTGCCCAGGAACGGCCCGAGCGGCTGGTACTCCCACGCCTGTACGTCCCGCGCGGACCAGTCGTTGACCAGCACCACGCCGAACACGTGCTCGACCGCCTGCGACGGCGTCAGCCGCGAGGCGACCGGCCCGCCGCAGACGAACCCGACCTCGGCCTCGATGTCCAGCCGGCCCGTCGGCCCGAACACCGGGCCGGACGACGACCGCCGCTGCCCGTGCGGCCGGACGATCGGCGTGCCGGACACGACCACCGTCCCGGCCCGGCCGTGGTAGCCGACGGGCAGGTGCGTCCAGTTCGGCAGCAGGGCCTCGCCGTCGGGCCGGAAGATCCGGCCGACGTTCTCCGCGTGGTGGCGCGACGAGTAGAAGTCCACGTAGTCGGCCACGGTGAACGGCAGCACGGCGCCGTCCAGCCCGACCAGCTCCGCGCCGCGCGGCGCCGACGTGGCCGAGACGATCTCGACCAGCCGCGCCCGCAGTTCGCTCCACGTGGGCCGGCCGGCCGCCAGCAGGGCGTCCAGCGTGCCCGTGGCCACCAAGGGCTCCAGCCGCTCGCCCAGGGCCAGTCCCCGCAGCAACAACGCCTGGTCGCCCACCCGCACCGCGACACCGCCGGGCACCACGCCGTAGGGCAGCGTCTGCGGCCCGAACGGCTCGTCCGCGGTGAACGCGGGGTCCTCGATCCAGCTCACAGCAGACCCAGCTCCTCCAGGTCGGCGATCGGCTCGTCCAGCGAGCACGACCCGTAGGAGGCGAACACGCCCCGGACGGCGTGCGCGGCCTGGTCGGACAGCCCGTTGGCCTCTTCGCCCAGCGCGACCGCGTCCGTGCTGGACAACGCCTCGCGCACGTCGCCACCGGAGAGCGAACGCGCGGTTGCGACGAGCAGGTTGAGGAACCCGTGGTGGGTGAACCCGGTCTCGGCGTCCGTGTGCCGCACGGCGTGGTGCAGGCCGGCGGTCGCCTTGAAGGCCACGCCGCCGCTGCTCACCACGGCCAGGAAGTCGGCGACCTCGTCCACGCTCGGGAAGTTCTCCTTGCTGACCCCGCCGCAGCGCAGCTTCGGCCAGCTGCCGTGCTCGATGACGCGGCGCACGCCGTCCAGCCACTCGGCGCCGCCCCGCCGGGGCTCGACGACGCGGATGACGTCCTCGGGCACGAACTCGGAGACGCGTTCGAGCCACACCTCGTCCACGTCGGACGGGGCCGGCATCTCGACCATCCGCAGCGCCAAGAGCTCACTGCGGGACTCGACGATCGACACGGCCTTGGGCACACCTCCCAGACCCGTGTCGATGACCAGCGAGAGGGCGACCGGCTTCACCGGCTTGACCTTGATCAACTCGGTGATGAGCTCGGCCAGTCGCGAAGCGGGGCACAGGAAGAGGCCGACCGCACCGGCCCATTCCCCGGCACGTGCGTCGAGGTGGCCGCGGACCGCGTCGGGCATCGAGGCGTTGCCCGGCGGGAACAGTGCGGCGTCGTCGACAAGCCTCGCGAGCAGGGGCGGAGTGCCGCGTGGACCGGGCGCACGGAGTTCGAAGGCGCTTGACACGGCTGACACGCTAGTGGCGTACCGGTCAATGAACAAAGATGTCCGACTATCGAACGCCCGGAGTGAACCATGGCGTACTACCGCCAGGTGGGTGAGATCCCCCGAAAGCGCCACACCCAGTTCCGCACACCGGAGGGCGGGCTGTACGCGGAAGAGCTCATGGGGGTCGAGGGCTTCTCGGCCGATTCGGCGCTGCTCTACCACCGCCACCTGCCGACCGCGATCGTCGACGCGGTCACCGTCGAAGAGACGCGCGGCGCGTTGACGCCGAACCTCCCGCTCAAGCCGCGGCACTTCAAGACACCGGCGTTGACCTGGGAGTCCGCCGAGGTGGACGCGGTCACCGGCCGCCGCACGCTGTTCGGCAACGCCGACGTGGTCATCGGTTTCGTGACCGCCACCGCGCCCAGCCCGCTGTACCGCAACGCGGCCGGCGACGAGCTGCTGTACGTGCAGTCCGGCGAGGGGGTGGTGGAGACGATCTACGGCGCGCTGCCGGTCGCCGAGGGCGACTACGTGGTGCTGCCGACGTCGTGCACGTACCGCGTGGTGCCGTCGGAGCCTATGAACATCCTGGTGCTGGAGGCCACCGGACACATCGGACCGCCGAAGCGGTACCTGTCGGCCAAGGGCCAGTTCCTGGAGCACTCGCCGTACTGCGAGCGCGACATCCGCGGGCCGGCGGAGCCGTTGCTGGTCGAGGGCGAGGACGTGGAGGTGCTCGTGCGGCACCGCGCGGGCCTCACCCGGTTCACCTACGCCAATCACCCGTTCGACGTCGTCGGCTGGGACGGGTGCCTGTACCCGTGGGTGTTCAACATCCGCGACTTCGAGCCGATCACGGGCCGCGTGCACCAGCCGCCGCCGGTGCACCAGACGTTCGAGGGGCCGAACTTCGTGGTGTGCTCGTTCATGCCGCGCAAGGTCGACTACCACCCGTTGGCGATCCCGGTGCCGTACAACCACGCCAACGTGGACTCGGACGAGCTGATGTTCTACGTCGGCGGCAACTACGAGGCGCGCAAGGGCTCCGGCATCGGCATCGGCTCGCTGTCGCTGCACCCGTCCGGCTGCACGCACGGGCCGCAGCCGGGTGCCGTCGAGGCGTCGCTCGGGGTGGACTACTTCGACGAGACCGCGGTCATGGTCGACACCTTCCGGCCGCTCGACCTCGGCGAGGCCGCGGTGGCGTCCGAGGACCCCAAGTACGCCTGGTCCTGGGCACGTCGGGGTCCTGACCTGGATTGATCGACTTTCTGCCGTCGAGTGCCCCGATTCTGTCGGTGGGTGCCTCTAACGTCTGCCGGCATGGACGCACAAGCGCTTCTGGAGCAGGCCCCGGACGGCCAGGTGGCGAGCAGCGCCACCCGGCTGGCGGGGTTCTCCGGGTGGCAGGGGACGGGTCGCAGCGACACGGCCCTGTGGGGTCTGTGCAAGGGCAGCGGCAAGAACCCGTACCAGGTGTGCGTCGACCTGGGCGACCGGGCGACGAAGTGCTCGTGCCCGTCGCGGAAGTTCCCGTGCAAGCACGCGTTGGCGTTGCAGCTGCGGGACCTGCGCGAGCCGTTCCCGGTGGCGGAGACGCCCGACTGGGTGACGGAGTGGCTGAACCGCCGCAAGCGTGCCGCGGGTCCCGCCGGGTCGGGCTCGTCGGGCTCCTCCGCCTCCGACGAGTCGCCGGAGGCGGTCGAGCGGCGGGCCAAGGCCAAGGAGAAGACGGCCAGGGCCAGGGAGAACGCGGTGCGCGCCGGCGTCGCCGGGTTGACCGACTGGCTGGGCGACGTGGCCGGCGCGGGGTTGGCGGGGCTGCCCGCGCGTGACGCGGCGTGGTGGCACTCGATCCAGGCGCGGATGGTGGACGCGCAGGCCAAGGGGCTGGCGTCGGCGGTGGACGAGGTGCGCGGGATCGTGGCGGCGGGCGGGCCGCGGTGGGCGCACGACGCGGCGGACCGGTTGGGCGGGCTGCATTTGTTGGCGCGGCTGTCGTCCTCACCTGATCCAGTGATTCGCCGCCGGCTGGGGTTCTCCGTGACCGAGGAGGAGGTGCGCGCCGGTCCGGGTTGGACGGACCAGTGGGCGCCGTTGTTGAAGGTGGAGAGCGACGACGGCCTCGTGCGGACCGTGCGGCAGTGGGCGTGGGGTCGGGCGCACGGCTGGGTGGTGGCCGTGCGGCATGCCGGTGGCGGCGCCCGCCCCGTGCCGCCGTTGACGCACGGGGTGCAGGTGCAGGGGGTGCTGCACCCGTATCCCGGCGTCCCGCCGCACCGGGTGGCCGTGGGCGAGTTGCTGGTGGAGCAGCAACCGGACCCGGTGCCCGCGCCGGCGTCGTGGCGGGCCGCGCTGGCCGGGCTGGAGGAGCAGCTGAAAGCCGACCCTTGGCAACGCCTCCACCCGTTGGGCTGCGCGGCGGTCCGGGTCAGTGCGGACATCAGGCACTTGGTCGACGGCGAAGGCCGCGGCCTCCAGGTTCGCGGCGACCTTGCCTTGGACCAGGCGCTGGCGCTGACGGGCGGCGAGGAGTTCGACGCGTGGGGCCTGTGGAACGGCCGCGAACTGCGCCTGGGCGCCGTCGCCACGCCGGGCGGAGCACCGGAGGTAGTGGGATGATCACGCAGGCAGCACGGGCACTCCTCGAACACGATCGGGTGATCATCGCCCGAAAATGTACGGAAACACCGTTACCAACCCTCGGTTGCATACGAGGAACCGCGACCCCCCAACCCCACCCCCGACCGACCAGCCGCCCCCGTCCCACCGACCACCGTCCCACCGACCCCCGTCACGAAACCCTCCGACGCACCACCACCCCAGCCGAACCAGCCACCTCAGCCGAACCAGCCGACCCAGCCAAACCGGCCGACCCAGCGGACCCAGCGGACTGGATCTCGATCGGCGGCCGGCCATGACCCTCCAAGCCGAATGGGACGAGGCCGTCCAAGCGGCCCTGATCGGCGCCCACCGCGCGGGCACGACGCCGACCGCCCTGCTGGACCGCGTCGCCGCCCTGGGCCTGGCCGCACACGGCGCGCAGCTCCCGCCGCCCGTCGACACCCCGCCGCTGCCGGCCGCCCCGGCGTCCGACGACGTGCGCGCCCACCCGGCCGCGAGGTCCGTGCTGGTCCAGATCCTGGCCCTCGACGACCAGGTGCTGCTCACGGAGTGGTGCGGCATGGCCAAGACGGCACGCGTCGTCGCCGACCACCGCGAGCTGCCCGCGCTGCTCGGCCTGGGCACCGCGCACCCCGGCCTGCGCCCCGCCGTGTCCGCCGTCCTCGGCGCCCGCGGCCGGTGGCTGGCGGCCATCCGCCCGGCCTGGGCGTGGGCGGCGACCGGCGCGGTCGCGGAGGAGATCGACCTCGAACAGGCCCTCGACCTGCCCGGCACGTCCCGCCTCGCCGCCCTGCGCCGCGCCCGCCACCAGGACCCGGCGGGCACGCGCGCGTTCCTGGCCGCGCAATTCGAGGTCCAACGCCGCGCCACCGACCGCCAGGTGCTGATCAGCGCCCTGGAGGCGAACCTCGGGCCGGACGACGAACCGCTCCTCGAACGCGCGCTGGACGATCGCGCGATCGGCGTGCACGACGAGGCGTTGCGGCTGCTGCGCACCCTGCCCGCGTCCGACCTGGCCGAACGCGCCGCCGAACGCCTGCACCGCGGCCTGTGGCTGACCGCGGACGGCTTCGACGTGCAGACCGACGAGCTGTGGGCCGAGACGTCCCCCGAGCCGGACGAGGCCCGTGACCTGCTGAAAGACGGTTCCGAGGCGGGGGTCGCGGGTCGGCTGCGCGGCGCGGCGGCGAGCGTGCCGCCACAGCACTGGACCGGCCGGCTGAACACCGACGACGAGGGCGCCGCCGCCGAACTCGCCCGCGGCCCGTGGGCGAGTTCGCTGCTGCGCGGCGTGGCGCAGAACCTCAAGCTCGCCGACGACGCCCGGCCGTGGGCGGTCGCGGCGACCCGGTCGCTGACCGGCATGGAGCAGCTGGAGATGCTCGGCGGCCTGCCCGCCGAGCTGGCCGCGCGCACCGTCGTCGAGGTGTCGCGGCAGTGGAACTACGACCTGCTCGACCACGCGTGCTCGCAGTTGCCCGGGCCGTGGAGCGCGCAGGCCACCGCGGACCTGCTCGACCGCTACGCCGGGATGCGCGACCCGAGGTGGCGCGCCGGCCGGCCGCCCGCGGTGCTGCTGGCCAGGGGTGACGCCGAGGTGCTCGGCGCGAACTGGGCCCGCATCACCGAGCGCTGGCCCGAGCACACCGTCGAACTCGACGTCCTGCGCCTGCGCATGCAGCTGCGCGAGGCGTTCAACCACCGGGAGGAAAGCCAGTGACCACCGAATCCGTGCTGCGGCCCGCCGCGGAACAGCAGTACGCCGCCGAGCTCGCGGCCTTGGCGGCGGCGGACGACCGGCCCCGCCCGCCGCAGTGGCGGATGTCGCCGCAGGCGGTGGTCACCTACGTGCTCGGCGGCACGCTCGCGGACGGCACCGTGATCACCCCGAAGTACGTCGGCGACCGGCGGCTGGTCGAGATCGCCGTCGGCACGCTGGTCACCGACCGGGCGTTGCTGCTGGTCGGCGTGCCGGGCACGGCGAAGTCGTGGCTGTCGGAGCACATCGCGGCGGCGGTGAGCGGCAACTCGACGCTGGTCGTGCAGGGCACCGCGGGCACGGGCGAGGACCAGGTCCGCTACGGCTGGAACTACGCGCGGCTGATCGCCGAGGGGCCGTCCGAGGCGGCGGTGGTGGCGAGCCCGGTGATGACGGGGATGCGCGAGGGCGCGGTCGTCCGGGTCGAGGAGCTGACCCGGATGCCCGCCGAGGTGCAGGACTCGTTCATCACGATCCTGTCCGAGAAGACGCTGCCGATCCCGGAGCTGGGCGTGCAGGTGCAGGCCGTGCCGGGGTTCACCGTGATCGCCACCGCGAACGACCGCGACCGCGGCGTGAACCAGATGTCGTCGGCGCTCGCCCGCCGCTTCAACACCGTCGTGCTGCCGCCGCCCGCGACCGAGGACGACGAGGTGGAGATCGTGTCGGCGCGGGCCGCCCAGCTCGGCCGGGCGTTGCGGCTGCCCGCCGAGCCGCCGGCGTTGGAGGAGGTGCGCCGGGTGGTGCGGATCTTCCGCGAGCTGCGCAACGGGTCCACTGTGGACGGACGCACGCAGCTGAAGAAGCCGAGCGGCAGCCTGTCCACGGCCGAGGCGATCTCGGTGGTGACCAGCGGCATGGCGTTGGCCGGGCACTTCGGCGACGGCACGATCACCGCCGACGAGCTGGCGTCCGGCCTGCTCGGCGCGGTGGTGAAGGACCGCGTGTCGGACACGGCGGCGTGGCAGGAGTACCTGGAGGCGGTGGTGAAGGAGCGCGCCGAGTGGCGTGACCTGTACCGGGCGTGCCAGGACACGGTGGGCTGATGGCGCGCGACCAGCCCTTGCCGGAACGGGTGACGCTGCTCGGTATCCGGCATCACGGTCCGGGTTCGGCGCGCATGGTCGCGGCGGCGTTGGCGGCCGTGCGGCCGGAGGTGGTCCTGATCGAGGGACCACCGGAGGGTGACGCCCTGTTGCCGCACGTGCCGAACCTGACCCCGCCGGTGGCGTTGCTGCTGCACGACGAGGCGGAGCCGGCGCGGGCCGCGTTCTGGCCGTTCGCCGAGTTCTCGCCGGAGTGGCGGGCGATGACGTGGGCGCAGGCCAACGGCGTCCCGGTGCGGTTCTTCGACCTGCCGGCCGCCGCCTCCCTGTCCGACCCCGACACGCCCGAGACATCCGAAACTCCCGACACCCCCGACACCTCTGACTCCCCCGAGAACGCACCGAAGGCGGCGCTCGACCCGCTCGGCACGCTGGCCGAGGCGGCGGGTTTCGACGACCCCGAACGCTGGTGGGAGGACGTGGTCGAGCACCACACCGACCCGCGTGACCTGGCCGAGGCGGTCGCGGAGGCGATGGGCGCGCTGCGGGAGGAGTTCGCCGACCAGGTGGACGTCCGCACGTTGCGCCGGGAAGCCGCGATGCGGCAGAACGTCCGGCAGGCGTTGAAGGACGTCGAGGGCCCGATCGCGGTGGTGGCCGGCGCGTGGCACGTGCCCGCGCTGCGCACCCTGCCGCCCGCGTCGGTCGACGCCGCGGCGCTGAAGGGCTTGCCGCGCAAGAAGATCTCGGGCACGTGGGTGCCGTGGAGCCACGGTCGGCTGGCGGCGTCGTCCGGTTACGGCGCGGGTGTCGCTTCGCCGGGTTGGTACGCGCACTTGTGGGAGTGCGCCGAACGCGGCGACGCCGTGCCGCGGTGGTTCGCGAAGGCGTGCGCGGTGTTGCGGGCCGAGGACTTGCCCGCGTCGACGGCGAGCGCGGTGGAGGCGGTGCGGCTGGCGGACGCGTTGGCGGCGATGCGCGGGCGGCCGTCGCCGGGGCTTTCGGAGGTGATGGAGGCGTCGCTGGCGGTGTTGTGCGGCGGTGACGCGACCCCGCTCCGCTTGGTGCACGAGCAGTTGGTGGTCGGTGAGCGGTTGGGCGTGGTGGGCGACGACGTCCCGACGTCACCGCTGGCCGCGGACCTGGCGCGGTGGCAACGCCGGCTGCGGATGCCGGCCAGTGCGGCGATCAAGCCGATGCGCTTCGACCTGCGCAAGGACACCGATCGCGAACGCTCGAAGTTGTTGCGGCGCTTGGAAGTCCTCGACGTCCCGTGGGGCACGCCGGACACGACCCGGACCCTGGGCACGTTCGCCGAGGCCTGGCAGCTGCACTGGCGGCCGGAGTTCGCGGTCGCGCTGGCCGTCGCCGCGCGGCACGGCACGACGGTCGAATCCGCCGCCCGGACCGTGCTGATCGCCCGTGCCGCGGCGGCCACCCGGGTGGTCGACGCCGCCGAAGCGCTGAGCCAGGCCGTGGGGTGCGAGATCCCGGAGGCCGTCGCCGCGTCCCGCCAAGCCCTGGACCGCTGCGCCGCCGCCGCGACCGACGCACTGGAACTCCTGTCCGCCCTGCCGGACCTGGCGACGACCGTCCGCTACGGCTCGGTGCGCGGCACGGACCCGGAACTGCTTCGCGTTGCGCTGCACGGATTGCTGGCCCGCGGCGCGGTCGGCCTGCCGCTCGCGTGCCGGGGCGTGGACGAGGACACGGCGGAACGGGCGGTCAAGGCGGTCGAGGGCGCGGACGACGCGGTGCGCCTGGCCGCCGACGACGAGCACCGCGACACGTGGCAGCGCGCGCTGAAATCGCTGGTCGCGATGCCCGACGCGCACGGCCTGCCGACCGGCCGGGCGACGCGCCTGCTGTGGGAAACGGGCGCCCTGGACTCCGACGAAGTCGCCACCCGCCTGCACCGCGCGGTCTCGCTGGCGGCCGGCGCGACCGCGTTCGTGGCGGGCTTCCTGCGTGGGTCGGCCGCCCTGCTCACCGCCGATCCACGCCTGTTCGGCGTCGTGGACGAGTGGCTGACCGGCCTGTCCGGCGCGGATTTCGCCGCCGCGCTGCCGCTCCTGCGCCGCGCGGTGGGTGATTTCAGCCCGGCCGAGCGCCGGATGCTCGGCGACCGGGTCAAGGGCACGGTGGCGGGCGGTGCGATGGCGGCGGGCGACTGGGACGAAGAGCTCGCGGCACGTCTTGCCGGCCACGTGCGCGATCTGCTGGGTGCGGGCGCGTGACGCGCGTGGCCACGCGGCAGAGGCAGGGGCAGGAGGTGGCGGGCGGAGTGCGGGGTGAGGCGGGCGGGGTGCGGGGTGAGGCGGCCCGGTTCGGGAGGCGGTGGGTCGGGAGGCGGTGGGTCGGGAGGCGGTGGGTCGGGGTCGTGGGGTGGGTGGGGCCAGGGGTCCGGGGGGTTGGGATGGGTGGTGGTTGTCGGGGCTCCTCATGTTTTAACCGAGGGGCGGTAACAGTGTTTCCGTACATTTTCGGGCGATGATCACCCGATGGTGTGACTGAGGGCCCTGGGGTGGCCGGGATGGCAGGTGGGCGCGTGACGCAGGATATCGCGGTTGAGCGGCAGCGGCGGTGGAGGTTGTTGTTGGGTGGGGCGGCCGGGGATCTCGGTGCGCTCGGCGACGACGACCAGCGGCGGGATTCCGCGTTGACCGGGTTGTACGGCGGTGGTGGGGACGCGGTGGACGCCGGTGGCAAGCGCGGTGCCGGGTTGGGTGGGTCGTCGCCCGTCCTGCACCGGTGGTTGGGCGATGTCCGCACGTACTTCCCCAGCTCGGTCGTCCAGGTGATGCAGAAGGACGCCGTGGAACGCCTGGGCCTGCGCCAACTGCTCCTCGAACCGGAACTGCTCTCCAGCGTCGAGCCGGACGTGAGCCTGGTCGGCACGCTGGTCTCGCTCTCCCGCGCCATCCCCGAACGCACCCGCGAGACCGCCCGCGCCGTGGTGCGCAAGGTGGTCGAGGACATCGAGCGCAAGCTCGCCGACCGCCTCCTGGCCGCCGTGCACGGCGCGATCGACCGGTCCCGCCGCACCAGCCGCCCGCGGCTGTCCGATGTGGACTGGAATCGCACGATCCGCAAGAACCTGCGCCACTACCAGCCCGACCAGCGCACGGTGATCGTGCAGGACCTGGTCGGCAACAGCAGGCGCAGCCGCCAGGCCTCGCTGCGGGACGTGGTCCTGCTGGTCGACCAGTCCGGCTCGATGGCCGAGTCGGTCGTCTACTCCGCCGTGCTCGGCGCCTCGCTGGCCTCGTTGAAGGCCGTCGACACGAAGCTGGTCGTGTTCGACACCGAGGTGGTGGACCTGACCGAGCAGCTCAAGGACCCGGTGGACCTGCTGTTCTCCACCCAACTGGGTGGCGGCACGGACATCAACCGCGCCGTCGCCTACGGCCAGTCGCTGGTCCGCCGCCCGACGGACACCGTCATGGTGCTGATCAGCGACCTGTACGAGGGCGGTGTGGCGCGGGAGTTGCAGCGGCGCGTGCGGGAGTTGGTGCAGAGCGGGGTGACGGTGGTGGTGCTGCTCGCGTTGTCCGACGGCGGCACGCCCGCCTACGACCACGAGCTGGCCGCGAAGCTGTCCGAGCTGGGCGCGCCGGCGTTCGCGTGCACCCCGGACCGGTTCCCGGACCTGCTGGCCACGGCCCTGCGCCGCGAGGACGTCGCCGCGTGGGCCGAGCAGAGCGGGATCCCGGTGGGCCGGTGAGCCTCAGCGGATGACGATCCGGCCGAGCGTCGTGAACGGCGCGCCCCTGGTCAGCACGGCGGTCCGGCCGCGCGGGTCGGGTCCGGCCAGCCACACCCGGCCGCCGCGGCGGATGTTCTCGCGGACGCGTTCGGGGATCTCGGCCAGCCGCAGGAACGTCCGGTCGGAGCCCGCCGTCTCCAGGTACGTCTGCCGCCCGACGCGGGTGCGCCCCGGCACGAAGTGCACCGAGACGGCGTGCCGGGGGTAGGTGTCGAGCAGCCGCCGCAGGGCGCGCCGCGAGAAGAAGTGCCGCAGCCCGGGCACGGCGAGCTCCACGCACAGCGGTGTGAGCACGAACACCCAGCGCGACCCGGCCCACTCCGAGACGACCCACAGCGTCAGGAAGGCGAACACCGCCAGCCCGAGGAACCCGACCGCGCGGCGATCCGCACTGGTCAGGCACTTGTCCACCCAAGCCTCGCCCACCACCGCTCCCAGCAAACCAGAAGTCCCCCCGGTGGGTAACCGAATAGATGATCAGCAAACTCACCGGCGGACGACCTTCGCCGGGAACAGCTTCGGCACGCCGCGGAACGTGACCACGGTGTTCCCGGCGCGGTCGGGGGCGACGACCCACGCGCGCCGGTGCCGGTTGATCCGCCCGCGGGCGAGGGGTCCGGCGCTGACGTCCAGCACGAGCGGCCGCGGTCCGTGCACGACGAGCAGCCCGCCGCGCCAGTGGATGCGCACGTAGACCCACGCGTGCTCGCCGAGGACCTCGGGCAGCACCTGCCGCCGCGTCAGCCCGAACCCGAGGACGAGCACGGAGAACAGCAGCAGCACGAGCGGCAGGGCGGACGACACGGTGAACACGAAGATCAGCGCGAGCTGGAGCACGAACGCGAGCGCGCCGACCACGACCCAGCCGAACGCCCGCCGGCCCGCGATCTCCATGCAGTACCGGGTCCACCGGTCGTCGAGGGCCGCTCCCCGGGTGGACGGCTTGTTCGGCACGACCACGAGCCACCTCCGCCAGGCGTGCCAAGGTTACGACGAACGCGCGGCCCGCCGAATCGGCCAACCGGACCGAACCGCGGACCCGACCGGGGGCGACCGGGGCGATCCGCGGCGCTCTTCCCGCGCGCCTGGTCGGCACGGCCGCGGCGGACCCCCTAACCTGCCTGGACGACTCCGGCCCGGCGGAGCGCCGGTAAGCCGGTCGTGGGACTACCGCCGCGGGGCCCCATCAAGTTAGGCTGCCCTAAGTTGGGAGGTGAGCGGGTGAACGAGACACGTCGTCCGCCGGCGCCGCATCCGGCGGAGCGGGCCCGCACGATCGCCGCCCGTGGTGGGCGCGCGGCCCTGCTGCCCTCCGGCGGCACGGAGAACCGGATCACCCCGGTGCTGCACCACGTCCACGCGGACGGTGACGCGACGATCGTGCTGCCCGACGGGCACCCGCTGGTCGAGGCCGCGCGCGGGACCGAGGTGACCGCGATGCTGGAGCTCGCCGACCAGGCGCCCGTGCAGCTGCGCGAGCCGGTCCGGGGGCTGCTGTGGATCACCGGTTGGCTGCGCACGCTCACGCCGGGGGAGGCGCGCGAGGCGAGCCTCCAGGTCGCGGAGGCGCGGCCGGACCCTCGGCTGCTCGACGTCGGGCACGGCGCGTCGGCGCTGCGGCTCTCGCCCGCGTCGCTGGTGGTGGCCGACGCGGAGGGCACCACGTCGTTGCGGCCGGAGCTGTTCGCGCAGGCGGAGCCGGACCCGTTCGCCGCGCACGAGGACCACTGGCTGCGCCACCTGGAGCTGTCGCACCGGGACGTGGTGGGCCTGCTCTCCCAGCACCTGCCGGAGGAGCTGAGGGGCGGTCACGTGCGCCCGCTCGGCCTGGACCGCTTCGGCCTGCGGCTGCGGGTGGAGATGGCGGACTCCGACCACGACGTGCGGATCGCGTTCTCCCGCCCGGTGGGCACGGCGCAGGAGCTGGCCGCGGAGCTGCGTCGCCTGATGGGCTGCCCTTTCCTGGCCCAACGCCGGTGACGCCCGCGCGGTTAACGTAGGGGCGTGATCGAAGACCTCGACGCCCGGACGCGCCGCGGCTACCGGCTGGAACTGCTGCTCGTCTTCGCCGTGACGCTCGGGTTGTCCGGGGCGCGCAGCCTGGTGCGGCTGCTCGACAGCCTGCTCGACCCCGTGCCGCTGAACGAGCAGAAGGTCGCGATCAACGTCCCGCAGGCGCGGTTCGACCTGCTCGACCTGATCGCGCAGCTGCTGGGCGTCGTGCAGCTGGCCGCGTGGGGCGGGCTCGGCCTGTACCTGCTGTGGCAGGGCGGGATCAAGCTGAAGGCGCTCGGGCTGGACCGGACCCGCGTCGGGCCGGACGCGCTGGGCAGCCTCGGGCTGGCGGCCGTGATCGGCGTTCCGGGACTGGTGTTCTACCTGGTCGCGTGGAACCTGGGGCTGAACCTGGCCGTGCTGCCGTCCACGTTGGACTCCTCGTGGTGGCGCAGCGCGGTGCTGGTGCTGTCCGCGGTGGGCAACGCGTGGGCGGAGGAGGTGCTGGTCGTCGGGTACTTCATCACCCGGCTGCGGCAGCTCGGGTGGCGGGAGAACACGGCGTTGCTGGCCAGCGCGGTGCTGCGCGGCTCGTACCACCTGTACCAGGGGTTCGGCGGGTTCATCGGCAACGTGGTGATGGGCCTGGTGTTCGGCAAGGTGTGGCAGCGCACGAACCGGCTGTGGGTGCTGGTGGTGGCGCACGCGCTGCTCGACGTGGTCGCGTTCGTCGGCTACACGCTGCTGCGCGGGCACGTGTCCTGGTTGCCCTGAGGTCCTCCGCGCGAACGACGCCCGGTCAGCCGCGAGGCGGACGCGTGGCGACAGCCGCTCCCGACAGCATCAGGTGACCCGACAAGAGGGGGGACCTGATGCGCACCACAGCACTCGCCGTCGCGGCCGTCGCGACTCTCGGTCTGGCCGCGCCCGCGGCCGCCGACACCGGCTTGCGGATCACGATGCCCGAGCTGAGCGGCCGGCACGCCGTCGGCACGACCGAGCTGCACCTGGTCGACCGGCGGCCGGACCCGTGGCGACCGGCGGAGGACCGGGAGGTGATGGTCACCGTCACCTACCCGGCGCACGGCTCCGGCGGCGAACGCGCGCCGTGGATGACCTCGGGCGTGGCGGCGGCCGTCGACCGGGAGGCGGGGCTCCTCGACATCCCGCCCGGCGCGGTCGACTGGGGTTCGACCCGGCGGCACGCCCGCACCGGCGCGCCGGTCCTCGGCCGGTGGCCCGTCGTGCTGCACTCGCCCGGTTTCGGCTCGGCGCGGGAGCTGGGCGCGGGTCTCGTCGACGACCTGGCGAGCCGCGGGTACGTCGTCGTCTCGATGTCGCACACGCACGAGTCGCTCGCGGTCGAGTTCCCCGACGGGCGGGTCGAGCCGCCGATGATCGACGAGGACGACCCCACCCAGTTCAAGACCGCGCTCGACGCGCGGGTGGCCGACACCCGGTTCGTGCTCGACCAGCTGGGTTCGATCGCGCGCGGGCACAACCCGGACGCCGAACGCGACCCGTTGCCGCGCGGGCTCGGCCGTGCGCTGGACCTGTCGCGGGTCGGCATGTTCGGCCACTCGTACGGCGGGTTCACGGCGGGCGAGACGATGGTGCACGACCGGCGGATCGACGCGGGGATCAACGTGGACGGCGCCATGTCCCACGGCTTCGGTGACGGCTACCGGCCGGGCGAGGTCGTGACGCGCGGGCTGGACCGGCCGTTCATGCTGGTGGGCGCGGACTTCGTGGACCCGGTGACGGGCGGGCGGGTCGAGCACTCGCACCTGACGCCGGAGTTCGACCCGACGTGGGCGGACTTCTGGGTGAACCAGCGCGGGTGGAAGCGCGACCTGCACTTCGACGGGGCGACGCACTACAGCTTCACCGACCTGCAGTTCGCCGTGCCGCAGCTGGGCGGGGTGCTCAGCCCGGACAAGCAGCGGGAGCTGGTGGGCGAGATCGACGCGACCCGGTCGTCGGCCGCGCAGCACGAGTACTTCGCCGGGTACTTCGACCTGCACCTGAAGGGGCGCGACACCGGGCTGTTCCGGGGCGACTCGCCGCAGCACCCCGACGTGCGGTTCATCGCCTGAGCGTTCGACCCGGGTCAGTGGACGAGGAGGAAGCGGGAGGTGGTGTGGGCGGCGGCGGTGACGACGGTGCGGGCGACGCCGGCCGAGTCCAGCAGGGTCTCGTCCAGGTCGGCGACGGCCAGGGCGGCGTTCTCGGCGATCCGGGCGGCCGGTTCCGACAGGGCGGCGGCGAAGGCGCGCCAGCCGGCGATCTCCTCCGGGCCGCCGGCGGCGTCCCGCGCGAGCAGGGCGCCCACCTCGGCCAGGCCCACGCCACCGCCGCGGATCACGCCCTCCTGCACCGCGCTGTCCACCGCGCGCACGGCCCGCCGCACCTTCTCCACGTCAGCGGCGGGCGCCCGGATGAGAGCGGCGGTGTGACCGCGGTTCGCCCCGGGGTGGGCCAGCACCGTTGTGTCCCGTTCGGTCACCACGACCCTCGCCGCGCGGCCCAACGACGACTTCAACGCCGGGTCGCTCCCCCAGTACGGGTAGTGGATCGCGCCGCCGACCACGCGCTGGAGCCGCTCCACCTCGTCCAGCTCGGCGGTCACCGCGACCACGTCCCGCGTCCCGCCCACCCGCAGCAGCTCGGCGAGCTCCGCGTGCGGCAGCATCTCGCAGACCACGAGCAGCGGGTGTTCGCCGAGCTCCAGCCCTCCCGTCAACCGGTCGACGTCGGTCAGCCGACCGGCGGCCAGCAACACCCAGGCGTCCTGCAGCACGACGGTGCCGCCGACGGTGTCGGTGACGAACCGGTCGGACGCGTAGCCGCGGTCCAGGCGCAGGCCGCGGTGGAACTCGAGCTCCAGCTCGAACCGCTTGCTCTCCTCGACCAGGACGGGGCCGACGGCCACGGACCCGACGAGCCGCCCGACCTCGGGGTCACCTGAAGCGGTGGTGGCCAGCAGGGTCAGCTCGTCCGGCTGCAACGGCCGCGCCAGGGACAGTTCGATCAGCTCGTCCGCACGGGCGGCGGCGGCCGTGACGCCGCGCAGCAGCCGCACCGGGTGGTGCCCGTCGCGCATCGCGTCGACCAGCCCGCCGATCGCGCCGCGCGCCACGGCCACCGCCGACGCCGCGCCGTCACCGGCCTCCCGTCGGACCTCCCGCACCAGGTCGCGCACGTACCCGGCGCCGAGCCGGTCACGCGGGTCGTCCGGCTCGAACGCGTCCGCGATCGCCGACGCGTCGGACAGCTCCACCGGCCGCCGGTCGACGAACACCACGGCCCGCCGCCCCATCGGGCCCAGCGTCCGGCACACCGGCTCGGCGGCGGCCCGGAAACCACGCGCCACCAGCAACTGCGCGGACGTGTACGACGCCGTGCCGCGCGGCCGACGTCCCGAGGAGCCACCGGCGCGGGCGATCCGCAGCGGCTGCGACGAGCCGTGCGCGAAGTACTGCGGCGTCTGGTCGGGGCGCCTGGCGCGCACCTCGGCCTGCGCGTACTTGAACAGCTCGTCGACGTCGATCCACCCGTCGCCGTCGAGGTCGGCGCCGCCGCCTGCCAGGCCCTCGATCAGCACGTCGGTGAACAGCGACGCGAGCGGCGCGTCCAGGGACAGCGAGTCCTGCTCGAACGCGTACTCGTAGGCGTTGGACGCGGTCATCACCACGTACCCGGAGCCCGCCCCGTCCAGGCCCCCGCCGTCGAGCACGCCGGTCCCGCCCGCCTTGAAGCCCTCCACGAACGCGCCGCTGAAGCAGCAGTCCAGCAGCAGGACCCGCCCGGACGCCCGGCAGTCCTCCAGCTGCTCGTTGAGGAACGAGCGCGGTATCGCGGTGCCGGCGGGCCGGTCCTGCACGGTGTTCGACGCGGCGAAGTACAGCCGCCGCGCGGGGGTGGTCAGGCCGTGGCACGAGAAGTACAGCAGCACCAGGTCGTCGGCCTCGCGCGGCGCGAGCAGGTCCTCGACCGCGCGCCGGATCTCGTGGTCGGCGCGGTCCCGCAGCACCTCGACCGTCGTGAAGCCGCCGACGTCCGGGTCCTCCAGCACGGCGGCGAGCCGTTCCACGTCCTGCTCCGGCGCGCGCAGCCGGCTCAGCCGGACGTCCTCGTACTCGCCGGTCGCCACCAGGAGCGCGTGCCGGCCCACCTCACCCCTCGCCCTCGTGCTCGCGCAGCCACGCCTCCAGCAGCGCCTTCTGCGAGCGGGCGTCCACGCCCTCGACGGTGATCTCGTCGTCACGGGTCTTGATCGTCACCTTGCGCGCGCTGCCGCGCTGCACGAACGACGTGACCACGGACGCGACCGCGGCGGCCACCGCGGCGGGCAGCGCGCCGTTGAGCACGAGCTCGGCGACGGTCGCGCCCGCGCCGCTCTTGGAGCCCTCCGGCGACGCGGCGGGCGCGGGCCGCGCGTCGACCTTCGCGCCCCTGACCAGCTCTTGCAGCAACTGGCTCGTCGCCGAGGCGGCGTGGCCAGGCGCGTCGACGAACAAGCGGAAGTCCGACACTGATCCTCCCCCGGTAGAACACGATCATCCCGCAACCGCACCCCCGGACCGGTAGTCCACGTGACAACGCAACGTTCACAAAGCCCCGGCACCAGATCACGCAATGAATCGCCGTTCGAAGGCGGTCATACGATCGAGTCTCGCCGGAACAGGCCACTCAGAGCTGCTGATCCGACCGACCTCGGGTTACCCTCGATCCGTGACTGCGCACATCGCCCAGACCGCGTCCACCGACGGCGAGCCGGCAGCGGCGCCCCGCGTCGACAGCGAAGTCGGACCCCTGCGCACGGTGCTGCTGCACCGTCCCGGCGCCGAGCTCAAGCGGCTGACCCCGCGCAACAACGACCAGCTGCTGTTCGACGGCGTGCCGTGGGTCGACCGGGCCCAGGAGGAGCACGACGCGTTCGCCGAGCTGCTGCGCGGGCGCGGCGTCGAGGTGCTGCTGCTGGCGGACCTGCTGGTCGACGCGCTGCACGACGACCGGGCCCGGATCGCGGGGATCCACAGCGCGGTCAACGAGCGGCGGCTGGGCATCGACCTGGCCGACGCGCTGCGCTCGCACCTGGCCTCGATCAGCCCCGACCAGCTGGCCACCGCGCTGATGACCGGGATGACGTTCGAGGAGCTGCCCGCCGCCGAGGGCGCGTCGCTGGTGCGCAAGATGCACCACCCGATCGACTTCGCGGTCGACCCGCTGCCGAACCTGCTGTTCACCCGCGACTCGTCGGTGTGGGTCGGCGACCGGGTCGCGATCACGTCGCTGGCGCTGCCCGCGCGCGACCGGGAGACCGCGCTGACCGACCTGATCTACGCCTACCACCCGCGGTTCCGCCGCACCGGCCGCGCGTACGGCGCGCACTCCGCGCCGGTCGAGGGCGGTGACGTGCTGCTGCTCGCGCCGGGCGTGCTGGCGATCGGCGTCGGCGAGCGGACCACGCCCGCGGGCGCGGAGTCGTTCGCCCGGTCCGCGCTGGCCGACGGCCTGGCGCACACCGTGCTGGCGGTGCCGATCACGCAGGAGCGGGCGACCATGCACCTGGACACCGTGTGCACGATGGTCGACCGGGACGCCGTGGTGATGTACCCGGCGGTGCGGGACAACCTGTTCGCCTACCCCGTGCGGTCCGACGGCGGGGGCGGCGTCGTGGTCGAGGACCGGCGGCCGTTCCTGGAGGCGGCGGCCGACGCGATGGGCATCGAGCGGCTGCGCGTGATCGACACCGGGCTCGACCCGGTGACCGCCGAGCGCGAGCAGTGGGACGACGGCAACAACACGCTGGCCGTCGGCCCCGGCCTGGTGGTGGCCTACGAGCGGAACGTGGAGACGAACGCGCGCCTGGAGGACGCGGGCGTCGAGGTGATCCGGATCAGCGGCTCCGAGCTGGGCTCCGGCCGCGGCGGACCGCGCTGCATGTCGTGCCCGATCGACCGCGCGCCGCTCGTCTGAAACGTAACGGAAAGGGTTGCCTAAGCTTTCTTCGGCAACCCTTTCCTTACCTTCGTAAGCCTTACCTGAAATGCATTAAAGCGCACTTTCGGTTATTCTGCGAGTATGGCTGTCAACTTGAAGAAGATTACCGCCGCGCGTTCCTCGAAGTTCCACGACCTGCTTCAGGAGCAGGTGCGCAACGAGTTCACGGCCTCGCAGCAGTACGTGGCCATCGCGGTCTGGTTCGACGCCGCCGACCTGCCGCGCCTCGCGTCGCACTTCTACAAGCAGGCGCTGGAAGAGCGCAACCACGCCATGATGATCGTGCAGTACCTGATGGACAGCGGACTGCCGGTGGCCATTCCCGGTGTGGACGACGTGCGCAACGACTTCACCGCGCCGCGCGAGCCGGTCGCGCTCGCGCTGGAGCAGGAGAAGAAGGTCACCGAGCAGATCGTCACGCTCGCCAAGACGGCCCGCGACGAGGGCGACTACATCGGCGAGCAGTTCCTCCAGTGGTTCCTGAAGGAGCAGGTGGAGGAGGTCGCGTCGATGAGCACGCTGCTCACCGTGATCGACCGCGCCGACGGCAACCTGTTCCACGTGGAGGCCTTCCTGACCCGCGAGAGCGTGGGCGAGGAAGCCGACAACGGCACGCCGCGCGCCGCGGGTGGCGCCCTGTAAAGGGCCCGCACAGGCCGAGCCGCAGACAGCGGACGACGCCCGTCACCCTTGGGGGTGGCGGGCGTCGCGGTCAGTTCAGGCAGCCGTGGCCTTCCCTGGTCAGGCCGATGCCGGTGAGGGTGTCGCCCGCGTCGCGGAAGTAGAACCACGACCAGGTCCCGCTCTCCGCCGCCCGGACGAACCCGTGCGGTGTCTGCTCCACGTCCGGGTAGACCTCGTGCATGCGGGCCCGCGAGTCGCCGAGGCGCAGGCCCTCCGGGGTGCGGGCGCCCGACTCGACCCGGAGGTCCACCGCGACGCCGTCGTGCAGGCCCACCCAGCCCTCCACGGTCCGCAGCTCGTGCACCGGGCACGAGAACTCCGGCTCGGTCATCTCCTCGCCGACCTCGCCGGTGGCCTTGAGCTGCTCCAACGACATCCCCAGCCGCACCGCGCCGATGCCGCGGGCGTCGAGCACGGCCGCGTCACCCGCCCCGGACGTGCCGCTCACGTTCGTGACGGGTGGCACGACCTGCGGCGCGGACGACTCGCAGGCGGTCAGCAGCAGGGTTGCCGCCACCACGACCAGCCACTTCATCCGTCCATCCTCCCGCTCGGCCCCACCCGCGGCAGGATCAGCTGAAGCAGGCCTGACCCCGACGGGCCAGCGACGTGCTGCCCCGGAACGTGTACCTCACGTCGTCGCTCACCCACACCTTGAAGGCGGCCGTCACTCCGCCGCCATCCTCCCAAGGCTCGCCGCTCGGGTAGGTCTCGGCGAGCCGCGGGTCGGCCGGGCCGATGTCGACCGGCAGGCCCTCCGCGGTCACGGCGCCGTGGTTCATCAAGATCGCCATGAGGCCCTGGCCGTCTTGGATCCACGCGGAGCCGTTACCGGACTTGAGCGGGTACATGTCGCACATGGCGCTCATCCGCAGCGTCGGCTCCCCGACCAGGCCGGTCGCCACGAGCTGCTCGCGCGTCATGCCGAGCTTGATCGCGCCGAACGCGGAGTGGCCGAGCACCGGCGTCGTGTCCACCACCACGGTCTCCTGCACGGTGCTCGTCACCGTCGACCGCACCGTGACGGTGCTCGGCGCGACGGCCGACGCGCTCGACGTGCCCGACGCGCTCGACGGCGCGGTGGTCGTGACCGCCGTCGTGGTCGTGGCCGACGCCGACGACGCCGAGCCGATCGACGCGTCCGTGCCCGCCGTGCACCCCACCAGCGCCAGACCCGCGACCACCAGCACCACGACACCCCTGACCTTCATCGCTGTTCCCCCTGCTGCGCGCAGTCGGCGGTGAGCCGCTGCATCCGAATACCGACGACCCGCTCCGCGTCCAGCGCGAACACGTACATCCAGCCCACGTCACCGGTCATGGAGACCTGGTAACCACCGTGGGTCGGCTCCCCCTGCGGGTACTGCGCCTCCACCTGCTCCAGCGTCGAGCCGACGCCGATCCCCTTCGACGTCGTGCCGGCCGCGGGCAACGTGATGCGCACGACGCCCTGTCCCGGCGCCACGAGCACGGCGTTCGCGGTGCCCGGGTCGCTCGTCCACGTGAACGCCGCGCACTCGCCACCGGGCGCCCCGGTCACCAGACCGGTGGCCGCCACCTCCTGCGCGGTCATGCCGAACTTCACCGCGCCGTACCCCACGTTCGGCCGCGTCGGCCCCACGGTCACCACCACCGTGACCGTCTCCACCACGGTGTGCGGTGGCGGCGCGACCTCCGTCCCGCCGGCGGGCGTCGCCGTCGTGGCGGTCGTGGTGGTGGTCGGCAGCACGGCCGGGTCCACCGGCGGCAGGCTCAACGAGCCGCCGAGCGCCGTCACGCCCCACCCGCTCGCCACCAGCGCGACCGCCGTGACCGCGCCCACCACCGCGGTCCGCCGGTGACGCGCCCGGCGCGCACCCGCCACGACCACCTCGGTCGCGTCCGGCCTGGGCCGCACGTCCAACCGGTCGTCGTGCAGCAACCGGCCCAGCTCCTCCTCGAGGTTCACCCCGCGTCCCCCAGTCGTGCGCGCAAGGTCGCCATCGCCTTGCTGTTCTGGCTCTTGACCGTGCCCGCGGACACGCCGAGCGTGCGGGCGATCTCGGCCTCGGACAGACCGTCGTAGAAGCGCAGCACGACCACGGCGCGCTGACGCGGCGGCAGCGACCGCAGCGCCTGCCACAGCGGCTCGTGCTCCAGGCGGTCGTGCCCGGCCGCGGCCACCCCGTCGGGGAACTCCGCCACCAGGTCCTCACGCCGCCGACGGCGCCACCGGCTGGTGTTGGCGTTCGCCATGGACCGCCGCACGTACGCCAAGGGGTCGCCCTTGCGCAGCACCGCCGCCCACCGCGCGCCGACCTTCTCCAGCACGGTCTGCACCAGGTCTCCCGCGTCGTGCGGGTTGCCGGTCAAGGCGTGCCCGTAGCGCAACAGGCCCGGTAACGACATCCGCACGAAGTCGGCGAAGTCGGCCGTCGTCCCCCCACCCCGATCGGTGGCTCTTTCCCCCGGCAAGACCGCGGTCACCTCGACAACCCCCTCCGGCGGCGGCCCCTCGGCCACCGTCGGAGAGGACACGTTCGAGAGGGGGTGTCGGTTGCCTCAGACCGAGGTCACAAAACGGGCAACGGCCGGAAGGCGCCGTCGGCGTCCGGCGTGAACTCGTGCACGGCCACCACCGCGTCGGCCGGGATCGGCCCGTAGACGTGCGGGAACCACGGGCCGTCCTCGGTCTCGCCCGGCTCCCACAGCACGGGCAGGCCCTCGGGGTCGATCACCAGCAGCACGAGGTCGTGGCGGTGCGGGTACAGGCGGTTGGCGGGCAGGTGCACCGTCCCGGGGTCCGAGCAGTGCACGAAACCGTCGAGGTCGAGCGGGATCGCGCCGTCCTCGCGGGCCCGCCTCCAGTCCTCCTTCGGGCTGATCCGCAGGATCACTCCGACTCCTCACTTGTCCACAGGACCCTGTGGACAAAGCTGGGGATACCTGTGGACAGGTTCAGCGCAGGGTGATCTGCCGCCCGCGCAGACCGTCGCGCGCCCGCCGTTCCTGCTCGGTGAGCGGCTCGTCGTCGAGGCTGGTCAGGGCGTCCCGCAAACGGTTGCCCAACGCCTCCGCGCCCGGCGCCCACTCGCTGGAGTGCAGCTCGCGGTCCAGGTCCCACACCGGGACCAGCAGGCCGTGCGCGCGGAACGACCCGGCGTACCGGGAGCCCTCGCCCAGGTCGAGCTCGCCGCGCACGGACAGCCGGGCGAGCGCCGCGAGCAGCGTCTCCTCCGGCTCGGGGCGGACCCAGCGCAGGTGCGCCTTGTCGCCCGCGTCCACCCAGTAGGCGGCGGCCACGCCGGGCGCGTCGAGGCGCTCGGTGGGCAGGATCGCGGCGTTGGCGCGCTCCAGGGACAGGGCGACCTCGCCGGCGGGCTCGTTGTCCGGCGGCAGCCACCACGCGAAGTCGGCGTGCAGCTCCGGGCTCAGCGTCGCCTCGACGTCCAGGAGGTCCTGCAGGCGGCCGGGGTTCGAGCCGTCGTCCGGGCCGACGACCGCGAGGGCGTCACCGGTCTTCGCGGTCTGCGCCCACCGCACGGCGCGCGCCAGGTCGCGGCTGAGGTCGCCGGACCGGGTCTGCACCTGCAGGCCGACGAACGCGGTGCCGTCCGAGCGCACCAGGCCCGCCGCCGCCATCGGCAGCACGGTCGCCAGCACGACCTCACGACCGCCGTCGGTCGCCTTGAGCGGCAGCTTCACCGTCGCCGAGGGCACGAACTCGCGCAGCGCGATCAGCTCCGCCTCGGCGGCCAGGCCCTGGAACGGTCGGGAGACGATCACGTCCGCCGCGCCGCCCGCCGAACCGTGGCAGGCCTTGTAGCGCTTGCCGGAGCCGCACGGGCACGGCTGCCGCGGGTTGACGCCGTCCGCCGGCTTGTTCTTCACGGCTGTCCGCTTCGCCACCGCGCCTCCTCGGTCTCAGGGCTGGTCGGGCGTCAAGTTATCCGCAAGGTGCTCGCGCGTCTCCTCCGGGTTGTTGGTGGCGAGGAACCGGACGCCGCGCTCACGGCACAACGCGATGTCGGCCGGGTCGTCCACCGTCCACACGTAGGCGCCCTCTCCCCTGCCCGGGTGACGTCTGAGCAGGTGAACTCCAGGTCCGGCGTAGTCGGCGAAGTGGGGCTTGGTCCTCGGCCACAGCCGGTCGTAGAGCAGGACCGTGGGCACCTCGGGCCTGAGCTTCTTGAACCGGTGCACGGCGAAGACGGAGAACGACATCATCACCGCGTCGACCCGGTGGCGGCCCAGCTCCTCGGCGAGGCGGCGCTCGACCAGGCCCCGGTACCGGACGGGGTGCTTGGTCTCGACGAACAGCCGCTTGCCGTAATCGGCGGCGAGGCCGAGCAGCGCGTCCAGGGTCAGCACCTCGGCGGGCTCGCCGCCGTGCCAGCTGCCGAAGTCGTGCCGCCGCAGCTCCTCCAGGGTCATCGCGCTGACCTTGCCCTCGCCGCCGCTGGTGCGGTCGATCGTGCGGTCGTGCACGCACACGAGGTGCCCGTCCCTGGTGAGCCGCACGTCGCACTCCAGCCCGTCGGCGCCCTGCCGCAGGGCCAGCTCGTAGGCGGCGAGGGTGTGCTCGGGGCGGCGGGTGGAGGCGCCGCGGTGGGCGATGACGTCAGGTGACACGTCAGGGATGCTCCTGGTGGGGCACGCACGGGGTCAACCTGACTACCCGATGTCACAGCTCGCTGAATATTTGAAACAACAACCACACTCGGATGGACGCGAGCCGCGCTCAAGACCTACCGTCCGTCACCGTGGCGTCCTTCGACCAGCACGATCTGGCATTCATCGCGGATCCGTACCCCGCGTTCGCCGCGATGCGCGCGCAGGGCGGGGTGCACTGGCACGAGGACCTGGGCGTGGCGGTGGCGGTGTCGCACGCGGCGGCGTCGGCCGTGCTCAGGCACCGGTCCCTCGGCCGCATCTGGACCGACGCGAAGCCGGTGGACCGGTTCGCGTCGTTCAACCTCCTGCACCGCAACTCGATGCTGGAGAACGAGCCGCCCACGCACAGCCGGCTGCGCAGGCTGGTGGCCGCCGCGTTCGGCCGCGGCCACGTCGAGCGGCTGCGGCCGTGGATCGTCGAGCTGGCCGACCGCCTGGTGGACGAGCTCGTGGCCAAGGTGTCGTCGGAGGGGCAGGCCGACCTGCTGTCCCACGTGGCGGCGCCGCTGCCGGTCGAGGTGATCGCCGAGCTGCTGGGCGTGCCCGCGCGGGACCGGGCGCTGTTGCAGCCGTGGTCGAACGCCATCGTGAAGATGTACGAGTACGACCTGGCCCCGGACAAGCAGGAGGCGGCCGAGCGCGCGGCCGCGGAGTTCGTCGCCTACCTGCGGGAGCTGGTCGCGCTGCGGCGCACGTCGCCCGGTGACGACCTGGTGTCCGACCTCGTGGCGGTCACCGACACCGACGGCGCGAAGCTGACCGAGGACGAGCTGGTGGCGACCGCCGTGCTGCTGCTCATGGCCGGACACGAGGCCACGGTCAACGTCATCGGCAACGGCGTCCAAGCGCTGATGAACCACCCGCACGAGTGGCGACGCCTGGTGAACGACCACGCTCTGCTACCCACGGCGGTGGAGGAGCTGATCCGCTACGACTCGCCGTTGCAGCTGTTCGAGCGCACCGCCACCGAGCCCGTGACCATCGCCGGGTACCGGGTCGAGCCGGGGCAGAAGATCGCCGCGCTGCTGGGCGCGGCGGCCCGCGACCCCGAGGTCTTCACCGACCCGGACACCTTCGACATCACCCGCGACCCGAACCCCCACCTGGGCTTCGGCATGGGCATCCACTACTGCCTGGGCGCGCCCCTGGCCCGCATCGAGGTCCAGGCGGCCCTGTCCTCCCTGATCCGCAAGCTGCCGAACGCGACCCTGGCCGCCGAACCGCGCCGCCGGGCCGAGTTCGTCATCCGGGGCCTGCACGACCTGCCGCTGACGTCCGCGTGATCCGGTGACCCGGTAATCCGGTGGACGGCACGGCAACCGGCCGCCACCCTGCGTCGATGAGGTTGTCGGTGATCGCGCACCCGGTGGTGCGGCACTCGCCGCTGCACCGCGTCCTCGTGCCCGCCGCACGGTTGCGCAACCTCTGGGTGCGGCCCCCTGAGCCGATCGTCGGCACGGCGACGGTGACCGGGTCGCGGGCCGACCTGCTGCGGCTGGGCGCGTTGGTGCGGTTGGCGGCGACCAGTCGGCACAGCGCGCTGTTCGTCCCGGCGCGGGACAACGTGCCGGAGGGAGAGCGGTGGCGGATGGGCTGCGCCCGGCCCGTCGACCTGCTGGTGGTGCGGCGTGACGTCGGGCTGAGGCCGTCGGGGTGGCCCGAGGTGCGGCGGGCGTTGCGGCGGTCGACGGCACGTCCCGCGCGGTTCACGACGCCACCAGCGCGCACGGACGAGGAGTGGCGCGACCGGGAGTGGACCGGGTCGCACCGGATCACCCTCGCCGAGCACGCGGCCACCCTCGTCGTCTCCAGCACGAGCCGCTCGCTGCTCCGCCTCGGCGACCTGTTCACCGAGGCGGGCGAGCTGGTCGCCGCGGACCGGGAGGTCCACCGGCACGGGCACGCGCACCTGACCGGCCTGCGGAGGGTGTTCGCCGAGCCCGACGTGGCGCTCGACGTCTACGGCCGCGACCCGATCTTCCACAAGAGCCGCTGGGCGCGGGCCGCTAGCGCTTGAGCGTGTGCTTCTTCGGCAGCTTGAAGCCGCGTTCGGCCATCACCGCGCGCAGGCGGTCCGGGTAGTCGGTGATGAGGCCGTCCACGCCGTCGTCGATCAGCTTGTGCATGGTGGCCGGGTCGTTGACCGTCCACGGGACGACCTTCAGGCCGTGCGCGTGCGCCTCGTCCACCAGGGCCTTCGTGGTGAACGGGACGTAGTCCGGGTCGCCGACCTTGCCGTTCTGCGGGTTGCCGTGCACCGGGGAGAGCGCGGACGCGCCGAAGCTCTTCACCGCCCTGACCACGCTGCCGTCGAAGTCGGCCAGGTCGAGTCCGCCCGTCCACGGGGAGCCGGGGCGCAGGAACTCGGGCTGCGTCAGCGCGACCAGCGGGAGGCGCGGCTCGGCCTTGCGCCAGAGCATCAGCGTGCCCCAGTCGAACGACTGCACGGTGACGTTGCGGAAGAAGCCGGACCTGCGGATCTCGCGGGCCGTGACCTCGACGAACTGCTCGCGCGGCGCGGTCTCGTGCGGCGCGGCGGCCTCGACCTTGGTCTCGATGTTGAACTTCACGGTGAACGCGCGGTAGTCGCGGGCCAGCGCGAAGACCTCGGCCAACGTGGGCATCCGCGCGCCCGGCGACAGCTCCTGCTCCGGGTACTGCGCCCACCGCCGCGACCCGCAGTCCAGCGTGCGGACCTGCGCGAACGTCAGGTCCTTCACGTACTTGCCCGCGTACGGGAACGCCGGGTCGCCGGGGAACGCGGGCGCGGTGTCGACGCACTTCGCCGGGTTCGTCCTGCGGTCGTGCGTGACGACCTCACGGCCGTCCTTGGTGATCTGGACGTCCAGCTCCAGCGTCGTGACGCCCAGTTCGAGCGCCTTGGCGAACGCCGCCAACGTGCTCTCGACCGTCAGCCCGATCCCGCCGCGGTGGGCTTGGAGGTCGAACTTGCGCCCGCTGTCGGCGTTCGCCACGCCGGAGCTCAGCCCAGAGGTCAGCCCGGAGGTCAGCAGGGTCAGGATCAGTGCCGCCGCGAGTGCCCGCATGGGGTCACGGTGGCACGTGGCCGGTCAGGAGCCCAAGTGCCGGAGGAAGAACGACCACTGAACAGCGGGGAACGCGAGCGTTGCGGCGTCCGGGTTCTTCGAGTCCCGCACGGCGACCGCCGGCCCCGCGAACGCCACCTCGACGCAGTTGGCATTGCTGGCACCGTTGCTCCGGCTGCTCTTGCGCCACGTCACGCCGGAGAGGTCCACTGTGGACACGGCCACCGCCTCTTTCACTCGGCCAGAACCCGTTCGATCAAGGCCACCGAATCCTTCGGGTCCAACGCCCGGGAGGCCACGAAACCGAACGTCAGTCTAGCCTCCCGCAGCTCGCGCTCCTGCTCGATGTGCAGCGCCCCGGTGAGGTACTCGATGTACAGGACCTCCGGCTCGTCCGGCCCCGAGAAGCCGAGGAGTGTGAACGCGGTCGCCATGCCGTCGACAACCCCTTGCCCGTTCGACACCACCTGGATCGTCACGTTGGGCCGCTTCGCCATGTCGAGCAGGTGCGCCAACTGCTCCCGCATGACCTCGCGGCTGCCGACCACCTTGCGGAGCGCGGCTTCCTCGACGATCGCGTGCAGGCGCAGCGGGTGGTCCGGCTCGGTCAGCCGGTCCTGGCGGATCTGGCGGACCCGGATGTCGTTCTCCAGCCACCGCTTGGTCCGCTTGAGCCGGTGCGCCTCGAACAGCGCGCGCATGTAAGCGGTCGTCTGGAGCAGGCCCGGGATGATCAGCGGCGACAAGTCGCGCACGTGGTCGGCCTCGGTCTCGACGTCGATGTAGCCCTGGTTCTCGATGCCGTAGGTGGTCCACCAGCCGGGCTCGCGGGCCCGCAGCGCCTGGTCGATGAGGTCGGGGTCGTACTGGTCGTAGAGGTCCATCATCGACTTGGCGAGGTGGACGTCGAGGATCGTCTCGCCCTTCTCCAGCCGGTGGAGGGTGGACTTGGTGCGGTAGAGGGCTTTGGCGGCCTCGTCGAGGGTCAACTTGGCCTGGGTCCGCATCCGGGCGAGCTTGCGCCCCAGCCGACGGCGGCGGAACGGTGGCGGAGTGGGCACAGGGCAGCATGATCCGGTGGGACTCGCGGATGCGGGATTCCCGCCGCGCGTCACCGCATCGGGCGGATCTCCCGGCCGCACAGTGGTCCCCGTGGAAGCGAACCTCTTCAGCCTGGTGGACGCGACCGACCGCCGCCGGATCTTCGCCTGGGGCATGGAAATCGTGGACGAGGACCGGTCGGACGCGGTCGTCTACCGGCGTGATCCCGAGACCGGCCGGACGTTCATCGGGCAGCACGTGTCCGCCGAATCAGCCCTCAAGCGCTACGGCAGGCGCGCCCCCCTGGCCCTGGTCTGGGAGTACGAGCACGTCCTTGAGGCGTTCGCGGTCGGCCAGCACGTCGATGGCGGCGATCCGGCCCCCGGTGACGGTGAAGGCCATGACCGACAGCGCCCGGCCGTCGGCCGCGACGACGACCCCGGCGACACCGTTGACCAGGGCGGGACGGGCGAGCGGGAAGAGCCGGCCGAAGGTGACGGCCTGGCCGGCCACGGTGCGCGCGCCGGACAGGGTGACGCTGAAGCGTGACCCCGCCCCGCCGTCGGAGCGGAGCACGACGTCCGGGTCGAGCACCGCGACCAGGGCGTCGAGGTCACCGTCGCGCGCGGCGGCGAAGAAGGCGTCCACGACCTCCCGTTGCCGGGTCGGGTCGGTGTCCGGGGTCGGGACCCGGCCCTGGACGCGGCGGCGGGCGCGGCTGGCCAGCTGGCGGGTCGCGGCCGTCGACTTCTCGATCACCGCGGCGATCTCGTCGAACGGGACGGCGAACAGGTCGTGCAGCACGAACGCGAGGCGTTCGGCGGGCGTGAGGGTGTCCAGGACGACCAGCAGCGCCAGGCCGACCGAGTCGGCGAGCACCGCTTCGTACTCGGGGTCGGCGCCGCCGTCGTAGCTGATGACCGGGTCGGGCACGTGGACGTCGAACGGGTCCTCGCGCCGCTGCCCGCGGGAGCGCAGGACGTTCAGGCAGAGGCGGGCGACGACCGTGGTCAGCCACGCGCCGAGGTTCTCCACCTCGTCGGTGTCGGCGCGGTCGAACCGCAGCCAGGCGTCCTGCACGGCGTCGTCCGCCTCGGCCACCGAGCCGAGCATCCGGTACGCCACCGAACGCAGGTGGGTCCGGTGCTCCTCGAAGCGCTCGGCGCGCAGCTCCCGGTCGTCCACCGTGTCACGTTCCCTCCGCGCCGCGGGTCGAGGCAGTAGACCCATTCGACATGTTCGGAGGAACAATGACATCCATCCTGGTCACGGGCGGTACCGGCACCCTCGGACGGCTCGTCACGCCGTTGCTCGCGGGACACCGGGTGCGCGTGCTCAGCCGGCGCGGCCACGGGCCGGTGAACGGCGTCGAGCACCTGACCGGCGACCTGCTCACCGGCGAGGGCGTCGAGGCGGCGGTGGACGGCGTCGAGGTCGTCCTGCACCTGGCCGGCGGCCCGAAGGGTGACGCGGAGGCGACCGAGCGGCTGGTGCGCACGGCGGCGGCGACCGGCGGTGTGCGGCACTTCGTCCACATCTCGGCCATCGGCGCGGACCGCGTGCCGCTTGCCTGGTTCCGGGAGAAGCTCGGCGCGGAGCGCGCGGTGGCCGGGTCGGGCCTGCCGTGGACGACCCTGCGCGCCGCCCAGTTCCACGACCTGGTCCTGACCGTGGTCGAGAAGATGGCGAAGATGCCGGTCGTCCCGATCCCGGGCGTGCTGCGGTTCGAGCCGGTCGACGCCCGTGACGTGGCCGAACGCCTGGCGGAGCTGACGCTCGCCGCACCGGCCGGCCTGGTGCCCGACCTGGCCGGCCCGGAGGTCCACGGCCTGGCCGACCTGGTCCGCGGCTACCTGGCAGGACGGGACAAGCGCCGGCTGCTGGTCCCCGTGCGGATGCCCGGGAAGGCGGGCCGCGCCTACCGCGCGGGCGAGAACCTGGCGGGCGAGGGAGCCGCGAGGGGCGCCCGGACCTGGGAGGACTTCCTGGCCGAACGGGTGCCGGCGAACCGGTGACGTGGTCGGCGGCGTGCGAGGGCGCGTCCCTCCGGGCCACGCGGACCAGCCGCCCACGGGGGAACCGCGACGACCGCGCACCCGAGAGGCGGACAGCCCCAGTCCCCAGCGGCCGGAGCGGTCAGCGCGGCGAGCCCGAGGAGCGGACGGGGCGCAGGACCGGGGTCGGGGCGTCCTTGACGTCCACGACCCGCATCCGGCGGATGGCGCCCGCGTCCACCGGCAGCAGGAGCGTGGTGATGCGGCGGACCAGCACCGCCGTCACGATCGCCACGGCGGCGGCCAGGAGGTCGGCGACGGCGTGGAACAGCACGCCGTCCGCCATGGCCTGCACGCTGGAGCGGAAGCCCCAGACCACGGTGAACCCGACGAACAGGCCGGTGAACGCCCACAGGCCCCACCACCAGCGGACCAGCTTGGACGGCGCCGGGCGGGCGGTGGCCGGCTCGCGCAGGGCGGCGTGCTCCAGCTCGGCCAGGACCGAGCCGGGCACCACCAGGTTCACCCCCGGCACCACCAGGCCGACCAGCACCTCCCGGTCCGACCTCGACGGGCCGTAGCCCGCCTCGGCGGCGGCCGCGTTGCGGGCGCGGCGCAGCCACAGCAGGGTGAAGACCAGGGCGACCGCGGACGCCACGATCGTCACCACCGAGGAGGCCACGACCATCGCGTCCGACACGCCCACCGTGGTCTCCGACATCGCGCCGTAGCGGCTGAGCAGCAACAACGCGTAACGCCACAGCTCGCTGCCCGCCGCCCACAGCGCCGTCAGCGCGGCCAGGCCCAAGGCGTGCGACGCCGTGCGCGCCAGCCGCTGCACGTGCTCGACGGTGTCCGCGGACCGGTCGTCGTCCATCGCCACGGACGTGGGCCAGCGCCACGCCAGCAGCGGGAAGCCCCAGCGCGGCGGCACCGGGTACGACGGCGGGCCGGTGTAGACCCGGCGCGGCGCGCCCTGGCGACGGTGCGGGTAGGCGCCGGGTGGCGGGGTCGCCACCCAGTCCACCCGCAGCGGTCGCAGCGCCATGTCAGATGACCTCGGGCTCCGCGCCGTCGACCTCACCGACCAGCGGACGGCCGGTCGCGGCCCACAGCTGCATGCCGCCGTCGACGTTCCTCGCCTCCCAGCCGTTGGCGTTCAGGTACTGCGTGACCCGCGCGGAACGGCCGCCGGAGCGGCACACGACGTAGAACTCGGAGTCGCCCGGCAGCTCGTCGAGCTTGCCCGCCAACTCGCTCATCGGGATGTGCAGGGCGCCCGGGGCGTGGCCCGCCGCCCACTCGTCGGCCTCGCGCACGTCGAGCAGGACCTTGCCCTCCGGCAGCTCGGCCGGCACCTCGGACACTTCAACGCTGGGAACCGTCACGGGTCCATGCTGCCACGCGGCTTATAAACCGGGGATAAGGAGCACGCCGGCCACCTCCCCCGAAAGGATGGTGGCCGGCGTGGTGAGCGCGGAACGGCGGGCTAGTGCGCGACCGCCTTCTCGGCGCCGACGCCGGTGAGGGCGCGCACCTCCATCTCCGCGTACTTGTCCTTGTCGTTCTCCTTCGACAGCACGGTGCCGAGGTAGCCGAGGAGGAACGCCACCGGGATCGACACGATGCCCGGGTTGGACAGCGGGAACAACGCGAAGTCGACGTTCTTGAACATCGAGGTCGACTTGCCGGACACCGCGGGCGACAGCACGATCAGCGTGATCGTGACGGCGAGACCGCCGTAGATGCTCCACAGCGCGCCGGAGGTGTTGAACCGCTTCCAGAACAGCGAGTACAGGATGGTCGGCAGGTTCGCCGACGCCGCCACCGCGAACGCCAGCGCCACCAGGAACGCGATGTTCTGGCCGTTGGCCGCGATACCGCCGGCGATGGACACGATGCCGATCACGATCGCCGTCCGCCGCGCCACCTTGACCTCGGCGTCCTTGTCCTCCGCCTCACCCTTCTTGATGATGTTGGCGTAGATGTCGTGCGCGAACGACGCCGAAGCGGTGATCGTCAGACCGGCCACCACCGCGAGGATCGTGGCGAACGCGACCGCGGCGATCAGGCCGAGCAGCAGCGGTCCGCCGAGCGCCTCGGCGAGCAGCGGAGCCGCCGAGTTCGCCCCACCCGGAGCCGCCCTGATCTTGTCCGGACCCACCAACGCCGCCGCGCCGTAGCCCAGGACCAGCGTGAACAGGTAGAACAGGCCGATCAGCCAGATCGCCCAGACCACCGAGCGGCGGGCTTCCTTCGCGGTCGGCACGGTGTAGAAGCGCATCAGGATGTGCGGCAGGCCGGCCGTGCCGAGCACCAGCGCGAGGGCCAGCGACAGGAAGTCCAGCTTCGACGTGCCGGTCGCGCCGTACTGCAGGCCGGGGCCGAGCAGCTTCTCGCCGGCCTTCGGCGCGTTCTCCACGGCCGAGCCGAGCAGGCTGGACAGGTTCAGGCCGAACTTGGCCAGGACCCACAGCGTCATCACGCCGGCGCCGACGATCAGCAGCACCGCCTTGATGATCTGCACCCAGGTGGTGCCCTTCATGCCGCCGATGAGCACGTACGCGATCATCAGCGCGCCCACGATCGCGATCACGATCGCCTGGCCGAGCTTGCCGGTGATGTTGAGCAGCAGGGCGACCAGGCCGCCCGCGCCCGCCATCTGGGCCAGCAGGTAGAAGAAGGACACGGCCATGGTCGACGTCGCCGCCGCCGCGCGCACCGGGCGCTGGCGCATGCGGAAGCTCAGCACGTCGCCCATCGTGTACTTGCCGGTGTTGCGCAGCAGCTCGGCGACCAGCAGCAGCGCGATGAGCCACGCCACCAGGAAGCCGATGGAGTACAGGAAGCCGTCGTAGCCGTTGAGCGCGATGGCGCCCGCGATGCCGAGGAACGACGCGGCGGACAGGTAGTCGCCCGCGATCGCGACGCCGTTCTGGGGGCCGGTGAACGAGCGGCCCGCGGCGAGGTAGTCGGCGGCCGTCTTGGTGTTGCGGCTGGCCCGGATGACGACGACCAGGGTTGCCGCGACGAAGATGCCGAAGATGCCGATGTTGAGCAGGGCGTTGCCGTTCACGCTTGACCCCTTTCGAGCTCGTTGCGGAGCTTCTCCGCCATGGGGTCGAGGTTCTTGTTCGCGTGCCGCACGTACAGCGTCGTGATGGCGAAGGTCGACACGAACTGCAGCAGCCCGAGGATCAGGCCGACGTTGATGTTGCCGATGACCTTCGTCGACATGAACCCGTGGGCGTAGTCGGCGAGCAGGACGTACAGCAGGTACCAGGCCAGGAAGAGACCGGCCATGGGGAAGACGAAACTGCGCAGCCGCCGGCGCAACTCGCGGAAGTCGGGGCTGTCCTGCACATCCACCCAGTTGTGGTTGTCCTGGGCGTCGGGGGTGTGCTGCTCAGAGGTGCTCACGGTCCCCTCCTCGCGTACTTGACGACGGTGTGAACGGCACGTAAGTCCTCCTGGTGCGTTCCTGATACGCCGTGCACCGTAGGGAGACCTGGCTCACGCCTGAAAGACCTTTTGTGTGACCTTGCGCTCAACAGTCGAGTGATGCGATGAGCGGTAGTAACTCTGAGACGAACTGCCACTCGGGTGATCGAAGTCACCGATAGCCGGATCGGTGTCTTTATCTTCACCCGATTGAGACCTATCTCCACTCTCAGCGACAGACCGTCGGGTCGTCCCGTCCACCGCAGGTCATCGCGGGGCAGCACCGGCGACAGGCCTGCCCGAAGGCCTAACCGGCAGCCGGGTGCTCAAACGTCACTGTGAGCCGTTTCACACCGGCTCAGGACTGCGCCGGCCCGCCGGCGCCGGGCTCGCGGTCCGCCGCGCGCGCCTTCTCCTCGCCGGCGCCGAACTGCGACTCCCGGTCGCGCATGAAACCCAGCGGATCCGGCGCGTGGAACCGCAGCAGGATCTGGTTCACGTCGTCGGGCTTGCGGCGCGCGGTCAGCCTGCTGATCATCACCATGGTCAGGAACGCCGCCGGCACGGTCACCAGCGCCGGCTGCGAGAACACCGACGGCGCCCAATCCCCGGTGTACGAGCTGACCACCGTCGCCACCTGCGCGCCGATCACCAGCCCGCCGCCGACCAGCAGACCGGCCATCGCGCCGACCCACGTCAGCCCGCGCCACCAGATGCCCAACAACAACAACGGGCAGAACGTGGACGCCGCCAGCGCGAACGACATCGCCACCGTCAACGAGGCGTCCGACCGGGGCAGCAGCAGCGCCAACCCGATCGCCACCGCGCCGGTCAGCACGGTCGCCCACCGGAAGTCGCGCACCTTGCCCGGCAGGATGTCCGTCGACACCACCCCGGCCACCGACACGAGCAGCCCCGACGACGTGGACAGGAACGCCGCGAACGCGCCCGCCGCCACGATCGCGCCGAGCACCTGGCCGAGCACGTTCGGCTGCATCGTGTCCGGCAGCAGCAGCACCGCCGCGTCCGTCTTGCCCGTGACCAGCAGCTGCGGCAGGTACTGGCGCGAGATCACGCCCAGCACGGTCGGGAAGAGGTAGAACAGGCCCAGCAGGTACAGCACGTGCAGCGCCGTGCGCCGCGCCGCCCGCCCGTCCGGGTTCGTGTAGAACCGCACCAGCACGTGGGGCAGCCCCATGGTGCCCAGGAACGTCGCGAAGATCAGCGAGTACGTCTCGAACAGCCCCGACAGGCCCTCCGTCTGGGGCCGCAGCCAGTCGTGGTTCGACGTCGGCGACCCCTCGACCACCGGCACCGGCGAGCCCGCGGCGAACCGCAGCTTCGTCTCCGCGCCCACCTCGTACAGGCCGGGCGTCCAGTACGCCGGGCCGTCGGCGGGCGAGCCGTTCACCCGGCCGGTCGCGGACAGCTCCATCGGCACGTCGACGCGCACCCGCACCGGGTCGACCGTGGTCACCTCGACGTCCTCGGGGAACCGCAGCACGCCCGCGGAGTCCACCGGCTGCGCGCCGTTGCCCGGACCGGTCAGGAACAGCGCGAACAGCACGAACGTCGGCGCGGCGATCGCGAACAGCTTGCCCCAGTACTGGAACGCCTGCACCAGCGTGATCGCGCGCATCCCGCCGCCGAGGACGTTCACCACGACGATCACGGTCACCGCCGCGCCGCCGAGCCACGCGGGCAGGCCGGTGATCGTGTTCAGCGTCAACCCGGCCGACTGCAGCTGCGGCACCAGGTACAGCACGCCGATGCAGATCACGAAGAACGTGCAGACCCTCCGCAGGTTCGACGGGCCGAGCCGCGCCTCGGCGAAGTCCGGCAGCGTGTACGCGCCCGACCGCCGCAGCGGCGCCGCCACGAACAGCATCATCGCCAGGTACCCCGCGGTGAAGCCGATCGGGTACCACAGCGCGTCGATGCCGTCCTTGAGCACCAGCCCCGCCACGCCCAGGAACGACGCCGCCGACAGGTACTCGCCGGAGATCGCGGCGGCGTTGCGGGTGGCCGGGATGGCGCGCCGGGCCACCAGGAAGTCCGGTGTCGTGTTCGCCCGGCGGGAACCCACGTAGCCCAACGAGAACGTCAGCAACGCCATCACGCCGACGAGCACGAGGCTCCACGGGTTGTCGATCACCGGTCCACCGAACTCACGAAGTCGTGCTCGTGCCGCTCGGCGAGTCTTCGGTACGCGTAGCCGACGCCGTAGCAGAGCGGGAACGGCACCAGCCCCAGCAGCAGCCACGGCAGCCGCACGCCCACCAGCTCCACCTCCGCCAGCCACGGCAGCAGGTAGAACACCAGCGGCAGCAGCGCCAGCAGCAGCAACGTGCCGCCGCCCAGCGCCAGGCCCGTGCGCAGCTGGGTCCGGATCAGGTCGCGGATCAGCTTCTCGCCGACGCTGGTCTGCTCCTCCAGCTCGATGATCGTGCGCAGCACCCGGCCGCGCCCGCGCGGGTCCGCCAGCACCACGCGCCGCCGGCGGTTCTTGCGCGCGGAGACCGACAGCCAGGCGTCGCGCTCGGCCGGCTGCGGCTGGTCCGGTTGCCCGGGGGGGCCGGAGTGCTTGGTCATCCCCAACTGCTCTTGGGGGGACGCACGATCCTCTCCTTCAACTCGCGGGTGTGCCGCCTGCTGACCGGCAGCTCCTTCGCGCCCTCGCCGGAGCCGATCACCACCGCGTACCCGTTCGACGTCATCCGCAGCTCGGTCACCAGCGGCAGCGCCACCAGGAAGGACCGGTGGATCCGGACGAACCCGGCGTTCTCCCAGCGCTCTTCCAGCTGGGCCAGCGGGATGCGCACGAGGTGGCTCGCGCCGTCGTTGGTGTGCAGGCGCGCGTAGTCGCCCTGCGCCTCGACGTAGCGGACGGTGGCCCGCGGCACGAGCTTGATGGTGCCACCCAGCTCGACCGGGATCACCTCGTCGTCCTGCGGTTCCGCCGCGGCGGGCTCCGGCGTGATCGCCGGTGTCGCGGCCACCCGGTCGACGACGCGCGAGATCGCCTTGTTGATCCGGTCGGAGTTGATCGGCTTGGTCACGAAGTCCAGCGCGCCCACCTCGAACGCCACCACGGCCTCCGAGTGCTCGACCCCGGTCACGAACACCAACGCCGGTGGCTGCCGGAACGCGCCGAGCACGCGCGCGAGGTCCGTGCCGCTCAGCCCGGGCATGTTGATGTCGGCGAACACGGCGTCGACCGGCGGTAGCCCTGCCCGCGTGCGGTCCATCACCTCGACGTCGTAGTCACCCCGGAGGATGCGCAGTGCCTCGGCCGCGTCGAAGGCCGTGAGCACGCGTCGGATGTGCGGGCTGCTTTCGAGCAGGTACTTGATCTCGCTCAGACCGGGTGCCTCGTCGTCCACCGCCAGAACGAGGAGGCCGTTGCTGTCCGTGCGATTGTTCACTGGGGTACTCACTGTGCCGCGCATCTTGCCGACCCGGTGGGGTCGCTGTCTACGCCGGTTGCCGGACGGCCGCGGGGCCGTGACCTCACAAGCCGAATCGCGACCAGCGCGCCCGCTCTTCCAGCGCCGCCAACCCCTCCACCAGGAAGTCGCCCGATCGGGTGGTCGCGCCGGCCAGTCCGAGACGGGCGAGGAGGGGTCGGCGCGGCTCGGCGATCGCGATCTCCGCGTCCGGGTAGCGCTTGGCCACCACGCCGCGCAGCGTGCCGAGGCCGTCGACCAGACCGAGCTCGACCGCCTTCGCCCCGGTCCACACCTCGCCGTTGAACAGCTCGTCGTCGGTCGCCTTGAGCTTCGCGCCGCGGCGCTGCTTGACCCAGTCGGCGAACTGCTCGTGCAGCTGCGCCTGCAAGCCCTTGAGCCACTCGACGTCCTCGGGCTTCTCCGGGCTGAACGGGTCCAGGCGGACCTTGGCCTCGCCCGCGGTGTGCACGCGCCGCTCGACGCCGTAGCGCTCGATCAGGCCGTTGAGGCCGAAGCCCGCGCTGACCACGCCGATCGAGCCGACCAGCGACGTGCCGTGCGCGTAGATCTCGTCGCCCGCGCAGGCCAGCCAGTAGCCGCCGGAGGCCGCCAGGTCCTCGCAGAACGCCAGGACGGGCACCTTCTTCTTGGCGGCCAGCTCGCGGACGCGCTCGGCGACCAGCGCGGACTGCGTCGGCGCGCCGCCGGGCGAGTTGATCAGCAGGGCGACCGCGACCAGCCGGTCGTGCTCGAACGCGCGGGTCAGCGCGCTCTCCACGGTCTGCATGCTGATGGTGTTGCGGGCCATCGGCGTCGGCGTCGGGGTGATGACGCCGTGCAGTCGGACGGCGGCCACCACGGGGCCGCGCTCGGTCCGCTCGCTCACGATCTTCGGCAGCCGGGCCGCGATCTTGTCCGTCACGCTCATGGCTCCGACCTTACGTGTGAACGGAGGTGGCGTGACACGGCTAACATCGACCGGTGACGTTCAACCCGTTCCGGTGGCTCGAACGCTACGTCGAGTGGTGGGACGACCGGGGCCGCAAGAATGCGGACGGTCCCACCGCCATGCACGTCTACTGGATGTGGATCACGTGGAGCGTCTGCGCGGTCATGGTGGTGACCGTCCTCGCCATCGCCGCCGCCTGAGCTGATCAGGCGCGCACGACGGGCTGCTCGGTGGTGTCCTCCAGCCGCGGCGGCACCAGCGGCAGGTTCGTCTGCACGCCCGGCCGGTACTTCGGGATCTTCAGGATGATCTTCATGCCGGCTTCCGGCGCGGTCTCCACGACCAGCGCGTAGTCGTCGCCGAACACCGCGCGCATCCGGTGGTTGATGTTGCCGAGGCCGACGTGCGCGCCGGTCTGGTGCGCGTCCTTGAGGTCGTCGAAGAGGCGGTCGGGGTCCATGCCGACGCCATCGTCCTCGACCGAGATCAACGCCTCCGCGCCGTTGTCCTCGGCGATGATCGTCAGCTCGCCGCCGCCGGGCTTCTTCGCCAGGCCGTGCCGCACGGCGTTCTCCACCAGCGGTTGCAGCACCAGGAACGGCAGCACGACCTGGAGCACCTCGGGCGCGATCTTGAGCCGGACGTTCAGCCTCGACCCGTACCGCGCCTGCTCGATGGTCAGGTAGCGGTGGATGTTGGTCAGCTCGTCGGCCAGCGTGGTGAAGAAGCCGTCGGTGCGGAACGAGTAGCGGGTGAACTCGGCGAACTCCTGCAGCAGCTCCCGCGCGTGCCCCGGGTCGGTGCGGATCAGCGACGAGATCGTGTTCAGCGCGTTGTAGACGAAGTGCGGCGAAATCTGCGCCCGCAGCGCCCTGACCTCGGCCTGCGCCAACGCCTGGCGGGACTTCTGCAGCACCTCCAGCTCCAGCTGCGTGGAGACGAACCGCGCGGTCTCCTCCGCCATCCGGATCTGCCGCTTGTTCGCCACCCCGCTGATCACGATCAACGTGCCGGCGACGTCGCCCTCCACCACCAGCGGCACGATCACGGCGCTGTGCATCGAGCACGGGCCGGGCAGCTCGCACTCCAGCTTGCGGTGCTCGACGTGCTCCTTGTGGCCCTCGCCGATGGCGCGCTCGATGTAGGCGCGGAGGAACTCGTAGTGGTCGTTGGCGCCGCCGTCCCACGACAGCAGCGTGCCCTCGTGGTCGGTGATGCCGACCGCGACGCACCGCAGCATCTCCCGCAGGTGCGGCGTCGCCTTGTTCGCCGCGTCCTCGGTCAAGCCCTCGCGCAGGTCGGCCGACGCCTTCGACATGCGGTGCAGCATGTCCATCACGGCGTCCTCGACCGACGTGCTCACGCGGCGGGCGCGGCACAGCATCACGAAGAGGCCGAGAACGGCCAGGGTCGCGATGAGTCCGAGCACAGCGCGCTCGGTCAGGAGGTCCCGCACGGCGTCCATGCTGTGCCGTGGGGGCGGTATAGGCAAGGGGATGGGCGGTGCGAGACGTGCACATCCGATGAATTGCGGGCAACCGTGGCAGAGTGCTTACCCGAACGGGTGATCAAGAACGTTCACGATCACGGAGCGTGGGTGCGACCCGATCACTCGGGCCGCGCACCCCGCCCCGGCGCTCACCCCGCGTCAGCGCCGACCGCTCTCGCCCGGGTCGGACGGCTTCGTCTCGCTCGGGTCTTCCGACTTCTTGCACTGCAGCTTCTCCACCAGGTCCGCCAGCGCGGGCTCGTCGAGCAGGTCGAGGTCCTCCAGCACGCGGCAGATCACCTCGGACACCTGGTCCTGCTGCAACCGGGGCGGCTGCTCGTCCTCCGGCGCGGCGACCGAGACGGCGATGGTCGAGCCGGCGAACGTGGCCAGTCCCATCGTGGCCCCGATCAGCGCGGCGGCGATGCGCTGGTTCATGACTCCTCCAAGTAGGTCGGTCGGACCCCGGAGGAGTTCCCCCGACGGCGCGGCTCAGCCGACGAACGGGCCAAGCCACTCGTCCGTGTGACCTACTTGAGCAGCCGCGACATCCGCCGGTCGGCGAGCGGCCTACCGCCCGTCTGGCAGGTCGGGCAGTACTGGAAAGCCTTGTCCGCGAACGAGACCTCGCGCACCGTGTCACCGCACACCGGGCACGGCAGGCCGGTCCGCGCGTGCACCCGCAGCCCGGACCGCTTCTCACCCTTCAGTGTCGCGGCCGACTGGCCGACCGACCGGGCCACGGCGTCGTTCAGCACGGCGATCAACGCCTCGTGCAGCCGGTCCAACGCCTCCGCCGGCAGCTTGCCCGCCGTCGCGTACGGCGACAGCCGGGCGGTGTGCATGATCTCGTCGGAGTAAGCGTTGCCGACGCCCGCCATCACCGTCTGGTCGGTCAACGCGGTCTTCAGCCGCTCCGTGCGGCCGGCGAACAGGTCCTCGAGCTGGGTGCGCGTGAGCGACAGCGCGTCCGGACCGAGGCGCGCGACGCCCGGCACGTCCGCCGGGTCGTTCACGACCCACGCGGCCAGGCCCTTCTTGGTGCCCGCCTCGGTCAGGTCGAACCCGGGCCCCTCACCCGGCGGGCCCAGGTGCACGCGCAGCGCCAGCGGGCCGCGGCCCGGCTTGGGCGGGGCCGCCGACAGGTGCTCCGACCAGCGCAGCCACCCGGCCCGCGCCAGGTGCACCACCAGGTGCAGGCCGTCGCAGTCCAGGTCGAGGTGCTTGCCGAACCGGCCCGCGCCGGTCACCTCGCGCCCCTGGAGCTCGGTCCACGGCGGCGTGAACGTCTTCAACACCTGCAACGACGCGACGTCCACCCGGTGCACGCGCCGTCCAACGGCGTGCTCGCGCAGGTGGTGGGCGAGCGCCTCGACCTCGGGCAGTTCCGGCACCCGGACAGTGTCACCCGCGAACGGCGATCAGTCGACCGGTTGCAGCGGGCCGTCCAGGTCGGGCAGCGAGTACATCTCGATCTTGCGGGCCACGTTGGCCACCTCGTTGCGCACGGTCAGGAAGCCGCGCACCGAGCCGACCCACCGCTCCGGCGGCAGCTCCTCGGTCTTCTTCGACTCCGCCGCCACCAGCCACGGCCGCCGCACCGCCCAGCGCACCGGGAAGAACAGGAACACCAGGACCAGCGCCACGAGCAGCCACCCCGGCACGACGACCTCCGGCGGGGTCCACGCGACCAGCACCACCGCCATGCCGATGACGATCGCCAGCATCAGCACGCCCGGGCCGTGACCGCCGCTCACGTCGTGCTCGAAGTCCTCCTCGGTGGACGGGTTGCGCCACTCGATCTGGCTGCGCACCGTCCACATCCGGCCGTCAGCTCCGCGCACCAGCCGCGTCATCACCGTCTCCTCAAGACGTCGAGCGATCACTCAGCGTTCTCCACGCTACCGGCAAAGTCTTGCACCTCGTGGGTGAAAGCCGGCGGTCACGCGGGGTCGAGGGCGCTCGTCGTCGGGCGCAGCGTCACGGTCGTCGGCGTGACCGTGGGCGTCGCCGTGCCGGCCGACTTGTCCGGTTCGGTGGTGGTAGTGGTCGTCGTCGCGGTGGTCGTGTCCAGCAGGACCGTGCGCGAGTCGGTCGTGGTGACCGGCGTCGACGTCGTGGTCGGCGCCAGGTCGCGCGGCTCGGCCGGCGCGGTCGAGGTGGTCGGCGCCACCCGCGGCGGGACCGAGGTGGACGTCGTCGGCGTCGAGCGCCCCGCCTGCTCCGCCTTCGTGTGCACGACCCGCCGCGCGTCGACCGGCGTCGGCGACGTCGCGCTGGTGGCCGTGCCGGTCGCGGTCGTGGTCGGCTCGGTCGTGCACAGGGCCAGCACGTTCTCGCCGGGCGCGCCGTCCGGGCCGGACTGGACCAGCGCCGGGCCGGGCGCGCCGGTGAACGTCCCGGCCACCACCCCGAACAGGCCGACGGCCGCGGCCGAGGCGGTGGCCGCCAACGCCAGCTTCACCCGCCCGCTGAGCCACGCCGCCTTGCCCAGCACCGCCTTGCCCAGCACCGCCGGGCCCAGCACCGACGAGCCCAGCGCCGACGAGCCCAGCGCCGACGACCCGAGCGCCGCCGGACCCAGCAGCGCGGTCGCGGCCACCGGCACCGCGATGCTCGCCGCGTGCGCCCGCAACGTCGAGCACACCTCGACCAGCTCGGCGTGCAGGGCGTTGCAGGACGAGCAGGTCTGCAGGTGCTTGCGGATGCGCCGGTGCTCGGTGCCCTGCGCGCCGCCCGCCGTGTAGGTGCCCAGCTTCGCGACCACGGAGCCGCACGCGCGCGACCCGGTCTCCTCGGCGAGGTGCGCTTGGAGGTACGCCGCCCGCAGCCCCTCGCGGGCGCGGCGGGCCAGCGCCGCCATCGCGTTCGGGCTCAGGCCGAAGTGCGGCGCGACCGCGGCCGGCCGCTCGCCCTCCACCTCGACCTGCCACAGCACCGTGCGCCACCGCTCGGGCAGGCTGGTGAACGCGCGGGAGATCAGCGCGTGCTCCGGCCGGTTCGCGGTGACGTCCGGGAACGGCTCGACCCGCAGGCTCAGCTCCTCGTCCTCCACCGGGACGTCCCGCCGCCGCCCGCTCCACTCCCACGCCACCCGGCGCGCGACGGTCAGCAGGTAGGTGCGGACGTGCTCGGTGGGCCCGTTGCCCCGGCGGATCGCCTGGAGCACGCGGAAGAACGCCTCGGCGGTCAGGTCGTCGGCCTCGGCGTGTTCACGCACGTGCCGGAGGGCGAACCGACGAACGGCGTCGGCGTGACGGGTGAACAGCTCGCCGAACGCGCCGTCGTCGCCCGCCCTGACCCTGGCGAGCAGTTCCCGGTCGAAATCGGCATCTCCGGCCATCCCGCCCCGGCACCTCCCGCCCTGCCTGTGGTCCACTGGTCAAGATGCCACAGTCGGCTGGTCTCGCGCCGAAGTGATAGCGAGCCGATACCGAACACCCGACGGACGACGTCGACCGTTCGGCCTAGTCAGAGCACCTGTGCACCGGATCAAGGTTGCTTGCGGTCGGTGACGGCGCGGTCACGGGTGGGCGTCGGCTGGTGGCCGATCGCGCTGCGGACCGCCCGGTGACGAGTAGTCTCCTGCCGCGTGGTCGATTGGCGCACAAGGGCTTCCGCCCTCCTCCCCGAGCTGAGCGCCGTTGTCGAGCGCGAGTCCTGGTCCTGCCACGTGTTCCTGTCCGAGTTGTGGCAACTCGCGCTGGAGGCGCACCGCGATGGCGACCGCGAGGTGCTCGGCCGGGTGTACGGCTTCGCGCACTGGTGCTTCCGGCAGCCGGAGCGGTTCCTCTCCGACGCGTCCGTGGTCAGCTTCTACGAGCACGTGTTCGACGAGTGGGAGCTGCGCGACGAGGTGGCGCCGTGGCTGCCGGCCGAGGTCGTCGACCGGGTCAGGCCGCTGTGGGAGTGGCGCTGGCCGAAGGAGCGGTTGACCGAGGTAGACCGGCTGCTGGCGCAGACGGGACCCCCCGGTCGAAACGCGGTTTGAACGTGGTCTATAGTTGTCACCAACAGGCGGATGTAGCGCAGTTGGTAGCGCATCACCTTGCCAAGGTGAGGGTCGCGAGTTCGAGTCTCGTCATCCGCTCTTCGAAGGCCCCCGGTATCGCACCGGGGGCCTTTCGCATGCGCCACGGCGCGCTCCGACGACCACCATTAGGTTTGGCGGCGAAGGTTTTCCTCGTCGAAGACGGAGTTGCAGACATGGCCACCACCCGCAAGGCGACCACGCACTGGGAAGGCAACCTGCTGGAGGGCAAGGGCAGCGTCGCCCTCGAGTCGTCTGGCGTCGGCACGTTCGACGTGAGCTGGCCCTCCCGGGCCGAGGCGGCGAACGGCAAGACCAGCCCCGAGGAGCTGATCGCCGCGGCCCACTCGTCGTGCTACTCGATGGCGCTGTCGCACGCGCTCGCGCAGGCGGGGACCCCGCCGCAGCAGGTCGAGACCTCGGCCGAGGTGACGTTCCAGCCCGGCACCGGCATCACCGGCATCCACCTGACCGTCACCGCGACCGTGCCGGGGCTGGACGCCGAGGGCTTCGCCGCCGCGGCCGAGGGCGCCAAGGAGAACTGCCCGGTGAGCAAGGCGCTGGCCGGCACGGAGATCACGCTGACGGCCGAGCTCCAGGCGTGACCCGGGTTCCCGGATGAGCTCTGGTACCGGTCCGATACCTCAAAGTGTCAGGCCGGTACCAGTTGTCCGCGGGGATTTGACCCGAATGAGTGAGGCCGGTAGTCGTTGGGGATGCTCACGGCGTTGGGTGGACCCGGTCGGCTCGCGTTCGGCGCCTTGATCGGCGCGGCGGTGGCCGCCTTGTTGGTCGCCCAGGGGAGCATGGCCAAGTCGCCGCGAGGCCTCGAACCGACCGGCGGTGGCGGCGAGATCGTGATCGTCAAGGGCAGCCGGCAGCCGGACCGCACGATCACCGCGACCGGCACGACGTCGTCGAGCACCAGCTCGTCCAGCGGGGCCGGCGCCACGTCGACGTCCTCGGCCACGACCACCACGACGACGACGGACACCACGGCCACCACCACGACGGACGTGACGACGACGACCACCGCGCGGCCGACCACGACGACCACCACGACGCGGCGCCCCACCACCACGACGACCACGACGACGACCCGCAGGCAGTGCGGGCTCATCTTCTGCTGATCGCCCGGCACTGGATAACCGAACGTGTTTTGGCAAGATCGAGGCGTGACGTCCAGCCAGGTGCCCACCCAGCCCCAGCGAACCAACGACACGCCCACGGTCCGCGTGCAGCCCGTCGCCGTGCGGGAACCCGCTTGGCCCACCACGGAGCCGATGACCGCGACCAACCTGACGCCCGTCGCGGCGGCGACCACGAAGTTCGAGCCGGTGACCGGCACGCCGAACGGCACGCTCAACGGCCACGCCAACGGCAGCCACACCAACGGCAACGGCCAGACCAACGGCAACGGCCACAGCAACGGCAGGCTCGTCGACGCGCTCAAGGGCAAGCTCGACGGCCAGGCCGGCGCAGCGCCCGTCGCGGTTCCCGGTCGGCCCGCTACCCCCGCGCCTGCCGCCGCCTCCGCACCCGCACAGCCCGCCGCGTCCGTGACCGCCGCAGCTCCGTCACCCGCCGCACCCACCACGTCGTCCACCACCGCCGCGCCCGCGTTCGCCCCCGCGCCCGCCGGGCCGTCACTCTTCGAGCCCGCCGCGACCCCCGCAGCCGCCGACCAGGCCCCGGCGTTCGCACCCGCGCACCCCGCGACCACGCCGGCCGCCGCCCAGCCCGCGGCCGGAGCGTTCGCACCCGACGTGGCGCCCGTCGCCGAGCCCGCCGCAGCGCCGGCGCCCGCCGCCAAGCCGACGCCGCCGGCCACCCCGCGCAGCCGGTTGCGCCGGATCGCGCGCCGCATCGTCGGCCCGACCCTGCTCACCAAGAAGAACTGAGGGCGGCCCGCCGGCCGGGAACCGCCCCTTCGCCCCGCCGAAGCCCGTGCGGTCCCCGGCTACGCGCTCTGCGCCCGCGCGTAGAGGCCACCCGACCGGAGCAGTTCGTCGTGCGAGCCGATCTCCTCGATCCGACCGTCCTCCATCACCACGATGCGGTCGGCGTTGCGGATCGTGGAGAGCCGGTGCGCCACCACGAACACCGTGCGACCGTGCACCAGGCGGGCCAGCGCCTGCTGCACCAGCGCCTCGGACTTGGTGTCCAGCGCCGAGGTCGCCTCGTCCAGCACCAGCACGCGCGGGTCGCGGATCAGCGCCCGCGCGATCGCCAGCCGCTGCTTCTGCCCGCCGGACAGCCGCGCGCCGCGCTCGCCGACCACGGTGTCCAGCCCGGTCGGCAGCCGGTCGATGAACTCCAGCGCGTTGGCGTCGGCCAGCGCCTGCCGCACCACGTCCTCGGACACGTCGTCCAGGCCGTAGGTGACGTTGTCCCGGATCGTGCCCTCGAACAGGATCGACTCCTGCGGCACCACCGACACGAACCGCCGGTAGCTGCGCAGGTCCAACGTCTCCATGTCGACACCGTCGAGCAGGATGCGGCCCTCGGTCGGCCGCAGGAACCCGATGACCAGGTTCAACGCCGTCGACTTGCCCGCGCCGGACGCGCCGACCAGCGCGATCGTCTCCCCCGGCCGCACGTCGAGGTCGAAGTCGCTGACCGAGTTCCGCGCGGACTCCGGGTAGGCGAACCCCACCCGCTCGAACCGCACGCCGCCGCGCACGGCGTCGACCTGCGCCTTGCCCGCGTTGTGCTCGAGGTCCGGGGCCTGGAGCACCTCGCCGAGCGAGCGGACCGACTCCAGCCCCTTGCTGATCAGCGGCGTCAGGCTCATCAACGTGGTGACCGCGCCGGTCAGGGAGGCGAAGTAGGCGCTGAGCATGACCACGTCGCCGGGCGTGACGGACAGCCGGCCGTGGTAGGCGGCCAGGGCCGAGCCGGCGAGGCAGCCGACGCCGAGGGCGTTGAGCAGGATCCAGGCCAGCGCGCCGAAGCGGACGTTGAGGCCGTCCAGCTTCATGCCGGCCGCGAAGACCTGGCGCAGGGTGCCGTCCATCCGGTTGAGGGCGGTGCTCTCCAGGCCGTGCGCGCGGGTGATCGGGATGAGCGTGGTCATCTCGCCGACCCGGGACGACAGCTGCTCGACCTCCTGCCGGAACGACTCGTTGTACGCGCGCAGCCGGCCGCGCAGCCACATCACCAGCACCGCCGCCGCGGGCACGACGACCAGGAACACCGGCAGGAACGCGGGCGCGTTCAACCCGATCACGACCAGCGCGCCGCTCAACGTCGCCAACGCCGCCAGGCCCTGGTCGCCGACCTGCTGGGTGGACGTCTCGATGCTCTCGACGTCCCGGATGACCTTGGTCTGCAGCACGCCCGCGCTGACCCGCGCGTGGTAGCCGATGGACAGCTGCTGCATGCGCCGGCTCAGCGCCGACCGCATCCGCATGCCCATCCGGCGCGCGCTGCCGTACCACCAGCGCGTGTAGAGGATCGCGAACGGGTAGTTCAGCACCAGCGTGACCAGCAACAACCCCGCGCCGAGCCAGATGCCGGTGACCGGTCGGCGCTCCACGACGACGTCGATGACGTGGGCGGTGATGACCGGGGTGAGCCAGGTGGGGCTGTGCTTGACGAAGAACGCGCCGGCGCCGAGGCCGAGCTTCGCGCGGTCCTCGCGGAAGAGGTAGAGGAGGGTGCGGACGGGGTGCTCGCCGCGGTAGCGGTGGTCGAGCGGACCGTGGGGCATGGGGCGAGGGCTCCTGCGAACGGGGGGTCACGAGACGCCCACACCGCGCCGTGTGGGGAGCGCTCTCACATCGTAGGTGGCCGGTCCACCGCATTTGCCCTGGCCGGGGCGGGTGCCGCGGGACACCCGCCCCCTGCCGGTCAGTAGCCGAACACCAGCCGGTAGGCGATCTCCGGGTCGAACGTGCCCGCGGGCGTGTTCGGCGCGGTGCCGCAGTTGCCGTCGGAGTCGCCGGGCACCTTCACCCACAGCAGCATCTCGGCGCCGCCGCCGGTCTGCGCGGTCACGCCGAGCTTGCGCCCGCCGGGGTTGCACCACTCGCCGTTGGACCCGTTGCCGTTGCGGCTGGTGTCGACGACGAACGCCTTGGCGTACCCGGGCAGGGAGCCGTTCACGGAGTTGCCGTAGGACACCGACTCGCTGGTGGTGTGGTAGTTGGAGACGTTGATCGCGAACCCGCGGACGTTGCGCACGCCGGCCGCGTCCAACCGGCCCGCCATGGTGTTCGCGGCCACCCAGCGGGCGTTGCCCGCGTCCAGGTAGGCCCAGGTGTTGGGCGCGCGGTCGCGGAACTGCTCCGTGGCGTAGCGGATCATCGCGTTGCGCGTGGTGACGGCGTCGGGCGTCATGCAGTTGAAGTCGGCCAGCGAGTCAGGCTCGATCACCACGACGGCGGGCCGCGCGCCGATGGCTCCCGCGAAGGCCGAGATCCACGTCCGGTAGGCCTCGGGCGACCCCGCGCCGCCGCCGGAGTGGCCGCCGCACGCGTCCCGGCCGGGGATGTTGTAGGCGACGAGGACCGGCAGCTTGTCGGCCGCGTCGGCGGCGGCCACGTAGTTGCCCACGGCCGTGCGGATGTCACCGCTCCAGCTGCCGAACCACCGCGCCATCGGCTTGGTGGAGAGGTTGGACCTGATGGCCGACGTCCGCCCGTCGTTGGGGTTGTTGCGCACCCACACGGCGGGGTTCGAGTTGGGATCCACGTAGAAACCACTGGTCATGCCGATCGGGCTGGCGGCGTTCGCCTGGCCGGGCACGACCAGTGCCGCGAGCAGGGCGAGCGCTGTCGCGAGCAAGCGCATTGACGGTCCTTCCGCTCGAAGAACGCGGCGGCGGCTCACCGATCAAAGCACTCCGGTCCGCGAACCGGTTCGACCATCTGGACACTCCGAGTGCCGGGCCGTGGCTCATCGTCATCCCCGAGTGCTCCGGGACTCGGCGTGTGACCTGTGGCATAGCCGCCCGGCGCGAGGGCGCCGGAGCCGGCTCCGGCTGGATCGATCACTCCGCTTTCGTCACGGCCGCACCCCGGTCCACGTGCTGTTCGGTGGCCTCGTCGCGACCGGAGGGACCAACCGCCGGCAACGACCGCATCACAAGTGCCGGATGCCCGCACCGGCCACGGACGCATAAGCAACAATGGCGCTCGCGCGGCAACCCCTGGAGGAGCGGAATGTCCTGGCAAGAGGACCTGGCAGAGCTGGACCGCACATTGGCGGAGGGTCGGATCAGCGCCGACGACTACCGCCGACGCCGGGATGAACTCCTCGCCGCCGCCTCGGGTGGCGGCCCGGCCGCACCGCCCAACAGCGGCCCGTTCGCGCCGCCGGTGCGGTGGGACGCGGTGCCGCCGTCGCAGCCGAACCAGAACCCCGACGCCACCCAGATCGTCACGCCCGGAGCGGTCCCGCAGGCCAACCCGGACCGGACGCAGGTGGTGAGCCAGCGGCCGCCCGACGCCGACCGCACCCAGTACGTGACCCCGATCGCGCCGCAGCAGCAGATGCCGCCTCAGCAGCAGCAACAGCAGCAGCAGGGTGGCTGGCAGTCCGGCCCGCCGTCGAGCACGCCGCCGTGGGGCGGCGACAGCTACAGCCCGATCGGCGACGCCAACCCGAGCTGGATCGCGCAGGGCCCCGAGGTCTTCGACGACACCGGCGGCGGCGGCAAGGGCAAGGTCATCGGCATCGTGCTGGCCGTCGTGCTGCTCGCGGGCATCGCGTTCGGCGCCTACTGGATCTGGGGCCGCGGCGAGTCGTCGCCGACGGCCGGTGGCAACACCACCGAGGCCAGCACGGCCGCGACCACCACCACGCCGCCGCCACCGCCGGACCCGCTGCCGGTCGGCAAGCTCCCCGGCAGGATGAGCACCAACAAGGCCGTGACCGACTTCTCGGGTGTCCCGGGCCTCAACTACCTGCTGCCCACGGAGGCCGCGCTCTACACGACCGCGGGCGCCACGAAGACCAAGCTCTCGCAGTTCGTCATGGACGACGGCTCCGCGGGCGTCGTCCTGATCGTGCAGGGCACCGACGCCACAGCGGCCGCCGCTGCCGCGCTCGAACTGCACAACACCCAGCTCAACAACGGCATGACGCAGATCACGGACGGCCCCGCCGGCGTGATGGCGGCCCAGGTCGACGTGAAGGACGGGCAGAAGGCCCGCGTCCGCGGCCACTACAGCAGCAAGGACCTGATCGTCCGGGTCGACGCCTCCGCCGCCACGCTCGCCCTCGCGCGCAAGGCCTTCGACCAGGCCCTGAAGGCGCAGCTCGAGGTGCTCGCCGCCGATGGCTGACCCGCGCCACGACGGCGGTGCCGTGACCGCGTGCACCGTCGTCGCCCGCAACTACCTGCCCGCCGCGCGCGTCCTCGCCGCGTCCTACCTCCGGCACCACCCGGACCACGAGTTCGTGATCGCGGTGATCGACGTGCCGCGCGGCACGGGCGAGCGCCAGGGCCGGCTGCGCACGGTCGGCCCTGAGGCCACCGGCATCGACGCGGACGACTACCTGCGCATGGCCACCGCCTACAACGTCACCGAGATGGCCACGGCGGTGAAGCCGTACCTGCTGCGCGAGCTGCGCTCGCAGGCCGACGTGGTGATCTACCTCGACCCGGACATCGAGGTCTTCGCGCCGATGCCGGAGCTGGAGGAGCTGGCGCTCGCGCACGGCATCGTGCTCACGCCGCACTTCCTCAACCCGCTGCCGCGCGACGGCAAGGACCCGAGCGAAGCCGCGATCATGGGCGCCGGGATCTTCAACCTCGGCTTCGTGGCCACCGGTCCCGGTTCCGAGCCGTTCCTGGACTTCTGGGCCGAGCGCCTGCGCCACGACGCGATCGTGGCGCCGGAGAAGCAGCTGTTCACCGACCAGCGGTGGGTGGACCAGGTGCCCGCGCTGTTCGACAACACCGTGCTGCGCGACCCCGGCTTCAACGTCGCCTACTGGAACATCCACGAGCGGCCCGTCGAGCGCGACGCGGACGGCGTGCTGACCGCGGGCGGCCACCGGCTGCGGTTCTTCCACTACAGCGGCTACCGGCCGGAGAAGCCGTGGCTGCTGTCGCACCACACGCCGACCCGGCCGCGCGTGGTGCTGTCCGAGCACCCCACCGTCCGCGAGCTGTGCGACGGCTACCGCGCGTCCTTGCAGGGCAACGGCTACGCCGAGACGCTGGAGTCGATCCCGTACGGCTTCGCGAAGATGGCCGACGGCACGAAGATCAGCCCGGCCATGCGCACCCTGTACCGGGACGCGTGGGTGAGGGCCGAGCGCTGGGAGGCCCTCGGCCTGACCGGCGAGCGGCCGACGGCGGTCCCGCCGCACGCGTTCGACGCCGACGGCGGCGCGGCGCTGCGCGAGTGGCTCGCCGCTCCGCCGGACGACGCGCCCGTCGGCACCGCGCTGAGCCGCCTGGTGCAGGCGGTGTGGGACTCGCGGCCCGACCTGAAGACCGCGTTCCCGCTGCCGCACAGCCGTGACGCCGCGCCGTTCCGCTCCTGGTGCGCGAGCTCCGGCGTGGTCGAGGCGTCGCTGCCGGCGTGGGCGCTGCCCGCCGAGCCGGTCGAGCCGTCGGAGCCGTCGGACGACTTCGGCGTCAACGTGGTCGGCTACCTGACCGCGGAGCTGGGCGTCGGCGAGATGGCCCGGCTGGTGCACGACGCGATCCGCGAGTCCGGCGTGCCGGTCGTCTCGGTGGTCGAGGACCGGTTGGTGTCCAACCGCACGGGCCTGGCCGAGCCGGGCACGGTCGGTCAGCCGCGGTTCCCGGTCAGCCTGCTGTGCGTGAACGCCGACCAGACCCGCGCGGTGCTCGACCACCAGCCGCACGTCGGCCACCACCGCTACCGGATCGGCCTGTGGGCGTGGGAGCTCGAGGAGTTCCCCGGCGAGATGCACCACGCGTTCGACCTGGTCGACGAGGTGTGGACGGTCAGCGAGTTCTGCCGCGACGCCATCGCCAAGCACACGTCGGTGCCGGTGAAGGCGATCCCGGTGCCGGTGCGCGACCCCGGTCCGGTGGCCCGGCCGGAACGCCGCCCCGGCGACCCGGTGCAGTTCCTGTTCGCGTTCGACTTCTTCAGCATCGGCCAGCGCAAGAACCCGTGGGGCCTGGTCGAGGCGTTCCAGCGGGCCTTCGAGGGCCGCGACGACGTGCGCCTGGTGCTCAAGGCGATCAACGGCGACAAGAACCCGCACACCGCCGAGCGGCTGCGGGTGAAGGTCATGGACGACCCGCGCATCGAGCTGGTCGAGCGCTACCTGTCCGTGCAGGAGCTCGACGACCTCTACGCGTCCAGCAGCGCCTACGTCTCCTTGCACCGCAGCGAGGGCTTCGGCCTCACCGTGGCCGAGGCGATGGCGCGGGCCATGCCGGTGATCTCCACCGACTACTCCAGCACCACGGAGTTCCTGGACGCCAAGACCGGCTGGCCGGTGCCCCACAAGCTGGTGCCGGTGGGGCCGGGCAACCACCCGTACCCGGCGAACGCGGTGTGGGCCGAGCCCGACCTGGACGCCGCCGCCCGCGCCATGCGCGAGGTCGCGGACGACCCGGCCGAGGCCGCCCGCCGCGGTCGTGCGGCGCGCGAGCACATCCTGCGCACCCGTTCGGTGAAGCGGGCCGCCTCGTGGATGGCCGAGCAGCTGCGCGCGGCGCACGAGAGCTGGCGGGGCAGCGGTGGCGCGGGTTACCGGGCCGAGCTGCCGGGCGCGGACCTGCTGCGGCCGTTGCGCGAGTCCAAGCAGGCGCTGCTGTGGCGGGCCGAGGTGGGCACGGCGTCGCGCACGCCGCTGGCGCCCGCGCTGCGCAAGGCCGTGCTGCGCGCCATCGACCACTACGACGTGCACCAGCGCAAGGTGATGGGCACGCTCGTCGGCGGCGTCGAGGACACGCTGAACAGCGTGGTCGCGCGGCTGGAGGCGGTCGAGTCGAACGTCGAGTCCACGCGCTGGGCGAACGAGGGCCTCAAGAACCGGCTCGCGAGCGTGCAGGACGAGGTCCGCTCCGCCGTCGAGGACAACGCGGCGAACCTGACGAACCTGGAGCAGCAGCTCGACAACACGCTGGAGCGGGTGTGGTCGCGGCTCGCGGACGACGAGCGCACGACGTTCACCCGGTTCGCCGAGCGCGACCAGCGGCTCGACGGCGACGAGCAGCGGATCACCGAGCTGGCCCGGACGCTGTCCGCGGTGCAGGACACGGCACGGCTGCGGCACGCGCCGGTGCCCGCGGGCGCGGACGTGGTGGTGTGCGACGCGGGCGCGTTGCTGCTGCCCGTGGACAACGTCGTGCTGCCGTGGCTCGCCTACCACCGGTCGTGGGAGGTCGAGGAGGCCGACCTGATGGCCGGGCTCGTCGGCGACGGCACGTTCCTCGACATCGGCGCGCACGTCGGCTACCACACGCTGCGCCTGCTCCAGCGGGCCAAGGGCGTCGCGTCGGTCGTCGCGGTGGAGGCCAACCCGGTCAACGCCGAGTACCTGCGCCGCAACGTCGTGGCCAACCTGGGCGCGGAGGGCGCGAAGACCGTCGACGTGCTGCCGGTCGCGGCGTGGGACGAGGACGGCAGCATCCGCCTCGTGCAGGCCGAGGACGACAACAGCGGCGACCACCGGGCGCACGAGGTGTCCGACGAGGGCGCGGGCGGCGTGGTGATCCCCGCGGTCCGGCTCGACGGCAGGCCCGAGGTGGCCGACCGCCGCGTCACGCTGGTGAAGGTCGACCTGCAGGGCCGCGACCACCGGGCGCTCGCCGGCCTGACCGCCGTGCTGGAACGCGACCGCCCGCACGTGGTGTGCGAGTTCTGCCCGGCGGCGATCGCGGAACTCGGCGACGACCCGCTCCAGGTGCTGCTCGGCTACCGCAAGATGGGCTACGCCCCCGTGCCGCTCGGCGCCGACCCGGAGGCCGAGCACGTGGACGAAGACCTGGTGCGCCAGGCGGACGCGGCCGACACCGGCTTCGTCACGCTGTGGCTTCGGCCACTCTGACCACAGCATTCGCTGTGTTTCGAGGTGCCGGTCCTGCGACACTCGATCCCGGTTCCGGTAAGGGGGCCGGGTTCCGAGTGTGGAGGTAGCGCCGCGTGGGTGAGGTTCGGACTCGCACGTCCACGCTCGGCGCGCTGCTGGTGGTCGGCCTGCTCGCGGCCGTCGCCTTCGGCGCGTGGAGCCTGTGGGGCGGGCAGCCGCTGCCGGCCAGCGCGCGCAACGTGCCGCCGACCGGCGAAGCGGGCCGGCTGGCCGCCGATCCGCTGGCGCTGGCGGACTTCGACTCGGGCACCGAGTCCTACGACTACGTGCGCGCGTTCCCGGACCTGATCAGGCTCGAGTTCCTCAACGAGGCCGAGGTCGCGGTCTACCAGGAGGAGGGCGCGGGCGCGGCGCGGATGACCGTGTCGTCGAAGCGGCCCGAGGGCCGGGTGCTGGTCGCCGTGATCCGGATGGCCGACCGGGACGCCGCGCTGCGGGCCGCCGACCGCCTGGACGAGCTGCAGCTGGCGTTCGGCCTGGAGCGGGTACCGCCCGAGCACGGCGTCACCAGGGTGACCCGGGTGATCCAGAACCTCGACGTCCAGCCCCCGCCGCGGCCGACCGCGCGCGGCTACTACGTGCACCGGGACCTGCTGGTGCGGGTCGAGCTGAACGCCAAGTCGTTCGACCTCACCTCCGAGTTCGGTCCGTTGCTGGCCATGCAGTTGCAGGCGCTGCCCGCCGATGGCTGAGACCAAAACGTCCGTCGAGACCGGCGGCACGACCCTGCCCGGTGTGCGCGTGGTGACCGCGACCGCCGTGTGCCTGATCGCCTACAGCTACCTGTTCGGCCTGTGGCCCAACCGGCACGGCCACGACTCCGAGCTGGTCGTGGTGATCCGCAGCTGGGTCAACCAACCGACCGGGATCGGCGAGGACTTCGGCTTCCTCGGCATCGCGCTGCTCCTCATGGCGGCCGGGTACGCGGTCGCGGGCGTCGACCGGTGGTCGGTGGCGGTCCGGCTGCTGCGCCGGGTCGTGCCCGCGGTGGTGGGCGCGGTGCTGGTGGGCGCGCTGCTGTCGCTGGTCGGCGCGGAGCCGCTGACCGACGCCGCGGTGACGACACCGGTCGCGGCGGTGGCGTTGGCGGGGCTGCTCGTGCTCGTGCTGCGGCCGGTGGAGCGCGGCGCGCCGTGGCTCGCGGTGCCGGTGCAGTTGGAGATCACCTGCGTGCTGGTGATGGCGGGCGGCTGGGCCGCCGGCGCCGGGGGTCCCGACGTGCTGCGCCTGCTCGGCCTGGTCGGCGGGCTCCTGCCGTTGACCGCGCTCGGCCAGGTGGCGTGGCAGGTGCGGGCGGGACGGCTGAGCGCGGCGCGCGGCGTCGGGCTCAGCCTGCTCGCCGTGGTGGTGCTGGCGCTGGCCGACCGGATGGCGCCGGACCTGGCCGGGTACTGGCACCCGTTGGGCGGCGTGCTGGCGCTGCTGCTGTTCCTGATCGCGCTGCCGCGCGGCGCGGCGTTGGCGTCGACGCGGCCGGTGCGCTGGCTGAGCAGCCGCGCGGTGCCGCTGTACGTGTCCGTCCCGGTCGTCGGCTACGCGGTGACCGGCGTGCTGGCGAACGGCGTCCCGGTGCTGCTCGCGCTGCTGCTCGGGACGGTGTGCGCGGGAGGTGCCGCGGAGGCGTTGCACCGGGGTTTGGAGAAGGTGGCATGACGGCGGGCACGCTGGAACGGACCGAGGTCATCCCGAAGAGCGCCGGGTACCTGCACGGCCTCGACCTGCTGCGGGTCGTCGCGTCCTGCGCGGTCGTGCTCACCCACCTGATCGCCTGGTTCACGTTGAACGACCGCGAGTTCTGGCTGGCGACGGCGGTCGAGCGCGGCGTGGTCGAGACGCTGCACCTCAACCCGCGCCTGTCGTTCCTCGGCGTCGCGCTGTTCCTCGTCGTCAGCGGCGTGGTGGTGACGCACGTGGCGAACCGCGAGCGCCCGCTGCAGTTCCTGCGCCGCCGCGTCGTGCGGCTCATCCCGCTGCTCTGGGTCGTCACGATCATCGTGTGGGTCCTGATCAACCTGGGCCACCGGGTGTCGTCGGCCCGCGAGTCGAACCTGGACGTCGGCGACCTGCTCAGCGGCATGGTCCTGGTCAACTTCTTCCAGACGCCCCAGGTGGCGCTGGTCGCGGTGACGTGGACACTCCAGGTGCAGGTCGTCTTCTACTGCTACGTGGCGCTGACCATCCCCGTGCTGCGCAAGCGCGCCTGGATCCCGCCGCTGGCCGCCGCGCCGCTGTGCTTCACCGTGCTGCTGATCACCGATCACTTCCCGACCATGCTCAGCCACGGGATCGCCCAGTTCGGCGTGTACCTGCCGGTGCTGGTGCTGGGGCAGCTGATCTCGCTGGTGCACTCCGGCAAGGTGCACCCGGTCGCGGGCACGGCCATCGGCGCGGTCCACTTCACCTTGTTCGTCTGGGTGGACAAGGTCGGCGGCCACACGGACCAGGGCGGCTCGGTGCCGCGCACGCTGCTGTTCGCCGTGCTGCTGACCGTGCTGCTGGTGGCCGCGAGCGGTCCGGTGAGCCGGTCGGCGTTCATCCGCGGCTGGTCCAAGCGGACGTACGCGATCTACCTGATCCACCTCAGCGCGATGTACCCCTTGTACGACGCCCTGATGCCGCACCTCGACCCGACGCTGGTCGCGGTGCTCGGCCTGGTGACGACCGCGCTGGCGGCCGAGGCGCTGCACCGCTGGGTCGAGATGCCCGCCGACCGGGCGGTCCGCCGTTGGGAACGGCGGGGCAGCGTTACCGGCCGCTCGGGATAGTCACGATCCGCCGTCTGATCGAGAGCCTTCCGTTACCATGCTGGACGGCGGGGAGGCGGCGGCGACGGGGAAGGGGCGGACCCCTGGACGGTCAGACGGCACCGCCGAAGGTTCGCATCGCGTTCATCGACATCGGACGCGGGCTGGCTGCGCTGCTCGTCTTCTACAGCCACATCGCCGAGCAGTGGGTCGCCAAGCGCGAGGTCGGGCCGACGCCGGGCGTCGACTTCATCGACGCGCTCACCAGCGACCCGATGCACATGGGGTTGCAGGGCATCGGCCAGATCGCGGTGCCGTTCTTCTTCCTGGTCAGCGGGTTCGTGGTCACGCCGATCGCGTTGCGCCAGGGCCAGCGCCGGTTCGGCCTCAACCGGTTGGTGCGCGTCTACATCCCGATGACGTTCGTGGTGCTGCTGACCGCCGCGGTGATCCTGCTCGGCGCGCAGACGCTGATCGGCGCGAAAGAGCCGGTGATCACCTGGTGGACCATCATCACCAACTCACTGGTGATCAACTACCTGATCGTGCCGCAGGTCGTGATGGTCGGCGTCGCGTGGACGCTGGTCGTCGAGGTCGTCTTCTACATCCTGCTGGTGCTGCTGCTGCCGGTGATGCGGCGCTGGACGTGGCTCGCCATCGGCGCGCAGCTGACGTTCGTGTTCGTGGTGATGATGAGCGCCCGCGAGTTCGGCGCGTCGTGGGCGCTGTTCGCGGTGAACGTGTCGTACCTGCCCATCCCGATCATCGGCCAGATCATCTGGGCGACCACGAGCAAGCGCGTGCCGCTGTGGCTGGGCGGGGTGTACGTCGGCATCGCGTGGTCGCTGTACGTGCTCGCCGAGCACCTGAAGCTCGGCCGGCTCGACACCTCCTACAACCTCGCGCTCGCGTTCGCGCTGCTGTTCTTCATGGTCGGGTACTTCGCGGAGTCGCGGCTCAAGGAGCGCAAGATCTGGATCGCGCTCTCGGAGCGCAGCTACTCGATCTACCTGCTGCACGGTCTCGTGGCGTTCGTGTCGCTGGACCTGATGCGGCCGGCCGTGCCGCTGTGGCTGGCGATCCCGCTCGCGGTGGCCCTCACGTTCGGCGTGGTCGAGGTGAGCTACCGGTTCGTGGAGAAGCCGAGCCACGCGCTGGCCCGGAAGCTGTCCCGCAAGCCCGCGCCCAAGCCGGAGCCCGAGGTCGAGGCGGAGGTCGAGGCGGAGGCGGAGTCGGCGGAGGTCGAGGACGAGTTCGAGGACGACGACTTCGAGGACGAGTTCGACGATGCCGAGGACGCCGAGTGGCCGGAGGAGTCCGAGGAACCGGACGAACCGGAGCCCGTGCGGGAAGCCCCGACCGTGGTGATCCGCCCGGTCCGCCTGCGCACGCCACCGCCCCAGCGCACACCTCCACGCACCCCGACCCCACCTCAAGGCACCCCACTACAAGGCACACCGCTCCAGCGCACCCCGCCGCCGCGCACGCCACCCCGAGGCGCGCCGGTCAACGGCGCGCCGGTCAACGGCGCGCCGGTCCCGGGCACGCCACCCCGAGGTGTGCCCGTCAACGGCACACCGGTTCCCGGCACGCCACCGCGCGGTATGCCGGTCAACGGCTCACCGGTCAACGGCACGCCACCGCGAAGCGCAGCCGCCAACGGCACGCCGGCTCCGGGCACACCGCCGCGCGGTACGCCCGTCAACGGCACGCCGGCTCCCGGCACCCCACCTCGCGGTGTGCCCGCCAACGGTTCACCGGTCCCCGGCACACCCCCGCGTGGCACCCCGGCCCAGCGAACCCCGGCCCAACCCCCGCCGCGCCCGCCCGCCCCACGCCCGACGCCCGCACCCCCGCGGGTCGAGGACGCGACCCAGCACCTGCCCGCGGCGGTCTGGCCGGCCGAGGACCCCGAGGTCGACGAAGCGCCCCGGCGCCGGCGGCTGCGCGAGGACAGCGGCCCGTCGGTGACGGTGGCGTCCCTGCTCGCCAACCACGCCAAGGAGAACGGCCACCACCGCTAACGCGGGTTCTTGGCCATCTCCTCGGCGATGATGTCGATGACCGGCGGTTCGAGCACCGGGTCCAGCCCGCTGACGAGGAGCCGTTCCGCGGCCTCCAGCACCACGACGTCGGTCTCCGCGAGGGCCCGGGCGACCTCACGGGCGTTGTGGGTGAGGCGTTCGACGTGCACCATCGTCAAGTCGGTGAAGCAGGCCACCAGGTACTGCGCCGCGTAGTAGGCGAACGAGTCGCCGAGCAGCCCCACCTTCGCCGTCGCCACGCCCTCCGAGGGCGCCTGCGTGAACCGCTGCGGCTTGGGGTCGAGCGGGATCTCGTGGTTGCGCACCGTGCTGCCGTCGGGCGCGAGGTCGTAGGACTGGACCGGGTCCGTCGCGGTCCGGCCCAGCAGCGGCGCGAGGTCGCCCTCGCGGTGGACCACCTTCGTCGGCTCGACCTTCCAGCCCTTGGACGTGCCCGGCTTGACGGTGTCGGTGATGACGCGGGCCATCACGAGGCTGCCCTCGTGGGTCCAGTGGCTGTCGTACTTCGGGTAGGGCAGGCGGTTGGTCAGCTCGGCCGTCTGCTCGATCCGCGACCGCAGGTCGAGCGCCCCCGTCTTGCCGATCCCCTGCCAGAACTCGTCCCGCGCCTTGTTGAAGCAGTCCTTGCCGTAGAACTTCGACGGCAGGAACTCGGGCACCATCGTGCTCTTGTTCGGCGCGACGACCAGCAGGAACCTGCGCCCCGACGACTCGACCGCGGCACGCAGGCGCGACAGGCGGGCGTGCACCTCGGCGACCGGCATCACCGGGTCGCACGCGCCCTCGACGTCCGCGCCGAGGAACAGCCAGTCGTCCTTGCCCTCGATCACGTCGACGAACGCCGTCGGGTCGGGCAGGTCCGCGGACGGGTCCTTCGGGGGCGTCGGCACCGGTCCGACGACGTCCTGCCGCCGGTCGAGGTCCGGCGCCTCGCCGAAGAGGCCGCGGCTGATGCCGTTCGCGGCGGCCACCGCCTTGTCGCGCAGCGGCACGTGGTCGCTCGCCCACGCGTTCAGCCCGGTGAAGAAGCCCCAGCCGTCGGTGATCGACGGGAACTCGGCGAGCTTGCGGTTCTCGAACTCCGCGGGCCGCACGCCGACGACCAGCAGCAGGGCGGGCGCGCAGAAGAAGAGGATCGCGAGGGTGAGCGCGGTGCGCTGGCGGCTGCTGTGCCGCGGCCGGTAGAGGGCGTGCTCGCGGGGGAGCAACGACTCCGGCACCGCCGGGAGGCTCTTGGGCGGGTCGATGCTCACGCCGAACAGCGTAGCCGGCGCGCACATCACCTGTTCGTGGTTCACCTCAAGGAGGGGATTCAAGAACAGTTGCGCGTGCAACCCCGCGCCCATGGCAGACGTCTCTTCGGGTGACAGGGCACCTCACGCAGCGGAGGATCGTATGTGGCCCACTGTGATCCTGGTCACCTCTGGGGCACTGGCGTTTTTAGTGCGAACCGTTCGAGTCCTGCGATCCGTATCGAAATCCGAAGGTGGGCGAACCCGTATTGAGACCGCCCCGCCGGCCTAGTCCCTATGGCGGCTTGTCCACTTGCCGTACGATCATTTCGGGTCGTACGACCTGTGCCTGCTAGGGGACCTCAGAACAGAGGTAGGTGCGTCATGGATCTCGCACTGAGTAAGGTCATCGAGCTGCGCGAAAGCGGGTTCCAGTTCCTCCACCTCCGGGACGAGGACGGACAGCTCGACCGCATCATGGCGTTCAAGCAGCGCAGAGGGTTCATCGACTCGATCTTGTTCTGGTCGGAGACCGAGGCCCGCGCGGGCAGGCTGCCGGCCGTCCGGGACAGCCAGCGCGCCGCCCAGGCGGTCTGGATTTACGAGGGACCGCTGGTGGAGGCCGTCGACCGGCTGCTCGACCTGCCCGAGCCCGGCTCGCGCAACGCGCCGACGCTGATGAAGAAGACGGCGTCCGACCTCGCGGTCGTGACCACGCTGCCGTTCAAGCTGAAGCTGCCGCCCGGCGCTATCGCCTAGACATCTTCCGTTAACGTCACCCGCCGCACACACAATGCGGCGGGTATCGGCGTTTCGGTCACTGTCCGTGATTTTTCACTGTTTTACGCAGAAGTTTCGCTGCCGGTCTATGTGCACCCCGCGCGTTCACAACAATGAATATTCACCCTCTGCGCGGTGACACCAAACCTGATTCGTAGGCGAGCACGACAAGTTGTGCGCGGTCCCGTGCGCCCAGTTTGGTCATCACCCGACTGACGTGCGTGCGCGACGTCGCGGGACTGATCACGAGGTGCTCGGCGATCTCCTCGTTCGACATGCCGGCGGCCACGAGCGCGAGGATCTCCCGCTCCCGAGCGGTCAGCACGCCCAACGCCTTCGGGTCCGGGCGGCGGTGCTCCGGCCGGTTCGCGAACTCCTCGATCAACTTCCGGGTGACACTCGGTGCGAGGAGCGCCTCACCCTCCGCGACGACGGTGAGGGCGTGCAGCAGCTCGACCGGATCGGTGTCCTTGAGCAGGAAGCCCGACGCGCCGCTGCGCAACGCCTCGAAGACGTACTCGTCCACGTTGAAGGTCGTCAGCACGAGCACCTTCACGTCCGGCAGCTCGGCGCAGATCTGCCGCGTGGCGGCCAGGCCGTCGGTGCCGGGCATCCGGATGTCCATCACCACGACGTCCGGCCGGTGCTCGTGCGCCCGCCGGACCGCCTCCGCGCCGTCACCGGCCTCGCCGACGACCTCGAAGCCGTCCTCCGTGTCGAGCAGCAGGCGGAAACCCGCGCGCACCAACGCCTGGTCGTCGGCCAGCACCACCCTGATCACCACGAACCTCCCACGGTAGGACCGCCCTGACGGTGAAGCCCTCGGTCGACGGCCCCGCGTCCAGCGTGCCGCCGAGCGCTTCGACCCGTTCCCGCATGCCGCGGATGCCGGAGCCCGCGCCCTGCGGCGCCTGGACGCCCCTGGCCGCGCCGTCGTCGGTGACGGTCAGGACCAGGGCGTCCTCGGTGTGCTCGAACGAGATGACGATCTCGGACGCGTCCGGCGCGTACCGCAGCGCGTTGGTCAGCGCCTCCTGCACCACCCGGTACGCGGCGGCGTCGACGGGTGCGGGCAACGTCCCCGGCGTGCCGACGACCTTGGCCACCGGCACCGGTCGGACCAGCTCGTCGAGCCGGTCGAGGCTGGGCGCCGGCGTCGTGCCCTCACCGGTCCGCAGCACGCCGAGGGTCGCGCGCAGGTCGTCCAACGCGTGACCGCTCGCCTCCTTGATCGCCTTGAGGGCCTTCACCGCCTCTTCGGGACGGCGGTCGGCGACGTGCGCGGCGACGCCCGCCTGCACGTTGATCATGGCGAGGCTGTGCGCGACCACGTCGTGCACCTCCCGCGCGATGCGCAACCGTTCTTCTTCCACCTGGCGGCTCCGCTGTTCGTGGACACGGGTGCGGCGCAGGGAGAACACGGCGATGGCGGGTGCGGCGATCAGCGGACCCCAGTGGCCGGTGACGTAGTACAGCCACGTCGACGCGCCGGTGACCGCGATGACGGCGACGGGGAAGCGCTTGCGCCAGATCAGCGGCGCGAACGTCGCCGCGAACCAGACCCACGCCAGCCACGCCATGCCGATGACGGTACGGGAGGGTCCGGCAGGTCAGCGTCGTGTCAGGAGCGACTCACGCCCCTACGTCGGCGGGCGTACGTCGCGGGGAGCGCGTCAGCCGTCGTACGAGCCTTTCTTCACCGCCGCGACGAAGGCGGTCCAGTCCGGCAGCGCCACGGTCGGCCCGGCGGGGTTCTTCGAGTCCCGCACCCGCGCCGAACTGCCCGCTAGCGAGACCTCGACACAGTTGCCGTTGCCGTTGGTGTTGCTGCGGCTGCTCTTGCGCCACACGGTGACACCTCGATCCCTATCGCTCAGCTGCCAGCCTCTCGATCCACTCAGCGGACTCCTCATGGGTCAACGCCGACTTCGCGAGGTGGGTGAAGGTCAGCTTAGCGACCTTCACCCTCGATGGGTCCACTACATGCAGCGAACCGGCGGCGTGCTCGACGTACAGCACGGACCGCTCCGTCTTCATCGGGAAGTCGAGCACGGTGAACGGGCCGATCTGCCCATCGTTCGGACCGCTCGCGAAAGTCAGCACCTGAACCGTCACGTTGGCGAGCCGAGCGCGCTCGGTGATGTGAAGCAACTGCGCCTTCGATGCATGGGCCAGCGCGCTCTCCCACATGACCGCATGCAGTCGCAGCGGATCGTCGGCGAGCAGGCGCTGCTGCCTGCGCAGTCGCACCAGAACCTGGTTGTCCAACCACTTCCTCGACCGCTGCACCCTCGCCTTGGCGAAGTTCGCGCGGAAGTACTCTTCCGTCTGCAGGAGGCCGGGGACGTACGACGACTGGAAGTCGCGCACCTTCGCGGCGTCGTGCTCGAGGCTGATGTAGCCCTGATCCTCTACGTCGTACTTGGTCCACCAGCCCTTCTCCAACGCCCTCGCGTACATCTCCATGTAGGGCTCCCACTGGGAGAACGGGACGCCGTACGTGTCGAGCATGGCGCGCATGCCGTGGTAGTCGGGTCGCTGGCCCTTCTCGATCCGGCTGATCTTGCGGTGGTCGTAGTTGAGCCGGTCGGCTGCTTCCTGCTGCGAGAGGCCCGCCCGTTGGCGCAGTTCCCGCAGGACCTCGCCGAGCCTGCGCATCCGGTGAGTCGGCTCGTTCCTGCTCACCCGCACCACCTCCGTCGACCCAGTCCGTGATCATCCGATCGCGCAACGCTACGGCGGCGGAAACAGCGGGTGGGAATCCCACGGGATGCTTCCGGCGGTGACCGTCACTCCATGACGGACACGGCCTACCTGCACCGGATCGAGTACTTCCGGCGGCAGGACAACGGTGCGCTGGTGTGCGAGCACGTCGAAACCATCAGCGACCACGGTTGGTACATCGAGCGCGGCCCCCAGTGGAAGGACCGGTACACGCGGGGGTGTGCGGAGGACTTCCTGGCACGCGCGGGCGCGCCGACGGGCGTCTACTCGGTGGCGGTGTGGCGAGGTGGCACGCGGGTCTGCATGGTGGGCTTGCGGTGGACCGGGGTGCACCTGGCCGGGTGAAGTAATCCACTCGCCGGAGTTAGGGCGCTTGAACCGGGCACCCGGATTGGGAAACTTTCCCGCCCATGAACCTCAGGAAGACCATCGCCGGAGCAGCGGTCGCGCTCGGTGGCACGGCCGTCATGCTCGGCCTGGGCGGCACCGCGCACGCCGAGCACGACCTCGGTGCGGAGACGCGGCCCGACGTCGACGCCGAACTGGGCAAGATCGCGAACGTCGGCGACGCGATCCGGATCGACCTCTCGAACCCGGCCGGTCCGATCGTCACCGGTCCCCTGCTCCTGGGCAACGGCGCCGGCGGGCCGCTCGACCTGAGGCTCAGCCTCGGCCGCTGACGCGCCACCCGGGCACGCCGACGCCCACCTCGAGCCGGAGCGGTCCCGGCCCCCTCCCCCTCGGGCCGGGGCCGTTCCAACCACCCGAACCCCGACGCGCCGTTCAGCGGCCGACGGCGTAGCCCTGGGCGCCGCGCGGGTTGGCCGCCGCGCGCAGCAGGCCGTCGCGCGAGTCCCGGGCCACGGCCGACATCCGGCCCAGCGTCCACGGCCCCGCGTCGAGCACCGCGTGACCGCGTTCGCGCAGCTCCGCCATCGCGCCGTCGCCGATCCGCGACTCGACCACGACCTCGCCGGGCGTCCACGACCGCGGGTAGAACGAGCTCGGGAACGCGTTGGTGTGCCACATCGGCGAGTCGATGGCCTCCTGGAGGTTCATCCCGCCCGCGGTGTGGGCGAGCCAGAAGCCCAGCTGCCACTGGTCCTGCTGGTCGCCGCCGGGGGTGCCGAAGGCCATCGCGGGCAGGCCGTCGCGCAGGGCCAGGCTCGGGGACAGGGTGATCCGGGGGCGCTTGCCGGGCGCCAGGGAGTTCGGCAGGCCCTCGTCCAGCCAGAACATCTGCGCCCGGGTGCCGAGGCAGAACCCCAGCGACGGGATGGTCGGCGAGGACTGCAACCACCCGCCGGACGGGGTCGCCGACACGATGTTGCCCCAGCGGTCGACCACGTCCACGTGGACCGTGTCGCCCTTGACCGTGCCCGCGCTCGACACGGTGGGTTCGCCGATCGCGCCGCCACCGTCCTCCCCGCTCACGACGCGCGGGCCGCGCAGGACGTGCCCGGGAAGACGTGCTTCGAGCCGACCGGGTGAACCGGGCCGCAGGTCGAGCGACGCCTGATCGCCGACGAGCTGCCGGCGCTGGTGCGCGTACTCCCTCGACAGGAGGACGTCCAACGGCACGTCGCCGCTGTCCCCGTACCAGGCCTCCCGGTCGGCGAACGCCAGCTTCGCGCACTCCACCGCCAGGTGCACGGTCTCCGCCGACGGCACGCCGTCCGCATAGGACAACCGGTCCGCGAAGCCCTCCAGCAGCAGCAACTGCTGCAACAGCACGGGTCCCTGGGTCCACGCCCCCGGCTTGACCACGCTCCACGACCCGAAGTCCACCGACACGGCGTCCTCGTACGACGCCTCCCACGACGCCATGTCCTCGCCGGTCAGCACGCCGGCGTGATCGGCGCCCGAGTCGTCGCGGTGCGCGATCCGGGAGAACTCGTCCACCTGCGCCGCCACGAAGCCCTGCGACCACGCCCGCCGCGCCGCCTCGATCTGCGCCTCGCGGTCCGACCCGGCGGCCTCGGCGGCGGCGAGCAGCCACTCCCACGTGTCCGCGAGCTTGGTGTTGCGGAACCGCGCGCCGGCCTGCGGCGGCTTGCCGCCGGCCAGCCACAGCGCCGCCGACGACGTCCAGTGGTCCCGGAACAGGTCGGCGACCGTCGAGATGGTGAACGCCGCCCGCTCCAGCAGCGGGAACCCGTCCCGCGCGTACCCGATCGCGTACCCCAGCACCTCGCGCAGCGACTTGGTCCCGTAGTCGCGCAGCAGCGTCAGCCAGCCGTCCCACGCGCCCGGCACGGTGGCCGCCAGCAGCCCGCTGCCCGGCACGAGGTCCAGCCCCAGGCCCGCGTAGTGCGGGATCGTGGCACCGGCCGGCGCCACGCCCTGGCCGCACAGCACGCGCGGCGCGGACTCGCCGGCGGCGGCGAACAGCACGGGCACCTCGCCGCCGGGACCGTTGAGGTGCGGTTCCACCACTTGCAGCACGAAGCCGACCGCGACCGCGGCGTCGAAGGCGTTGCCGCCGTCCTCCAGGACGGCCATGCCCGCGCCGGAGGCGAGCCAGTGCGTGGACGCGACCATTCCGTGCGTGCCGACGAGTTCAGGACGCGTGGTGAACATTTCGACAACCTACGTCGGCTCGCCGAATTTTGTTACCCCTGCTAACGAGACCGTGTCCTGAAGATCAGCTGAACCCGAACCGCGCTCACCTCGCCTGGTCGGGCACCCGCAGCTCACGCCCCAGGCCGTGCAGCACGAGCCCCGCCCGCGCCAGCGCGTCCGGGTCGAGGTGGTTGCGCGTGTCGAGCACCGTCGAACCGGCCATCACCGACGCCACCAGCGCCCAGTCCAGCGCGCGGAACTCCGGCCACTCGGTCAGCAGCACGACCGCGTCCGCGTCGCGCACCGCCGCGTACGGGGAGTCGACCACGGTCATCCCCACCAGCGGCCGGCTGATCTCAGGGTCGTGCGCGACCAGCTCCGCGCCCTCGAACGCGAGCAGCTCCGCCACCGCCAGCGCGGGCGAGTCGCGCAGGTCGTTGGTGCCCGCCTTGAACGCCAGCCCCAGCACGCCGATGCGGGCGCCGGCGAGCGGCCCGATGGCGCGGCGCAGCTTCTCCACCACCCGCCGCTGCTGCCGCCCGTTCGTCTCGATGGTGGCCTTGACCAGCGAGAAGTCGACGCCGACCGCATCGGCGATGCGCACCATGGCGTGCGTGTCCTTGGGCAGGCACGACCCGCCCCAGCCGGGGCCCGGCTTGAGGAACGACTGGCCGATGCGCTTGTCGTAGCCCATGCCCTCGGTGACGGAGGTGACGTCCGCGCCGACGAGCTCGCACAGCTCGGCGACCGCGTTGACGTAGGACAGCTTCATCGCCAGGAAGCAGTTGGCCGCGTACTTGACCATCTCGGCGCTGGCCGCGTCCATGAGCACCGTGGGCGCGCCGAGCCTGGTGAACAGCGCGCCGACGCGTTCGGCGGCCTGCGGCGAGTCCGAGCCGACCACGATCCGGTCGGGGTGCAGGAAGTCGCGCACGGCGCTGCCCTCGCGCAGGAACTCCGGGTTGGAGACGACGGCGACGTCCTCGCGCCCGAGCAGGGCCGCGACCCTGGTCGACGTGCCGACCGGAACGGTGGACTTGCACACCACGACCGCCCCGTAGGGCAGCACGTCGCGGATCTCCCGGGCCACCGCCTCGACCGCGCCGAGGTCCGCCGCGCCGCCCGCGCCCATGGGCGTCGGCAGGCACAGGAACACCACCTCGGCGTCGCCGACGGCGTGCCGCGCGCCCTCCACGAACGCGAGCCGTCCCGCCGACTGGCCCGCCGCCACCAGGTCGGCGAGGTCCGGTTCGAGGATGTCGACCTGCCCGGCACGCAGCCGCGCGACCTTGAGCGCGTCCACGTCGGCGCACACGACCCGATGCCCGAGGGAGGCCAGGCACGCCCCCGTCGTCAGGCCCACGTAACCCGTTCCCACGACCGCGATCCGCCGGACGAACATGGGTATGACGGTGGCACCCGAAGTTGACCGTGGGTCAAACACCAGGCGTATGCGGAGAGTGAGCTGGGTAGTCCCCCGGGTGTACGGGGAAACACCCCTCGCGGCGGACGCGGTTTCGCCTGGCCGAAGGCAAGGTCGTAGGTATGGAACTCGTCCTGTTCTCCCTGCTCTTCGTGGGCCTTGCGCTGCTGGCGGCCGTGCCGTTGGTCGCATTGCTCCACTTCTCCGAGCGCCGGGGGCTGAACGACCGTTAACCTCCTGGTCCCAGGACAGGAGGATGTATGGAGATCTCGGGTACCGCGGCGATCGTCACCGGCGGCGCGTCCGGGCTTGGCCTCGCGACCGCACGGGCGTTGGCGGCACGTGGTGCGGCGGTGTTCGCGCTGGACCTCTCTACCGACAACGCCCCTGACGTCGAGGGCGTCACCTACCTGGCGGCGGACGTGACCTCCGAGGAGGACGTCCAGGCCGCCGTCGACACGGCCGCCGGCTCCGGCTCGCCGCTGCGGGTCGTGGTGAACTGCGCGGGCATCGGCCCGTCGACGCGGACGGTCGGCAAGTCCGGCCCGCACCCGCTCGACCTGTACCGGAAGGTCATCGACGTCAACCTGGTCGGCACGTTCAACGTGCTGCGGCTGGCGGCGGCGGCGATGGGCAAGACCGAGCCGCTCGCGCACGGCCAGCGGGGCGTGGTGATCAACACGGCGTCGATCGCGGCGTTCGACGGGCAGATCGGGCAGGTGGCGTACGCGGCGTCGAAGGCCGCCGTGGTCGGGATGACCCTGCCCGCCGCGCGCGACCTGTCGTCGGTGGGCGTGCGGGTGATGACGATCGCGCCGGGCATCGTGGACACGCCGATGCTGGCGACCGTGTCGGACGAGTTCCGGGCCGGCCTGGCGGCGGGCGTGCCGTTCCCGAAGCGGCTGGCGCTGCCGGAGGAGTACGCGCAGCTGGCCGTGTCGATCGTGGCGCACGACTACCTGAACGGCGAGGTCATCCGCATGGACGGCGCACTGCGGATGGCTCCGCGGTGACATGGCCGCTGCTCCGCAGGCGGCGGCTCGGTCGCCCGGGAGTCGACCGCTCGCGCCTGATTTCCCGACGATCGAAAAGCGTGATCGCCGGGAAATGAGTCACGAACGATCGACGCGACCTCGCGTGGTGGTCCGGTAGGGCGACCTCGCCCGCGACGCCGGAGGCGGCGCAATCACAAATCCCCGGCGAACGGCAGGTCGTCCATGGCGTCCGACGTCATCCACAGCCTGAGGGTGTGGGTGGCGCGGACGTCGTCCTCGTTGTACTCCAGCAGCCGGCGGCGCTGGGCGGGGTCGGCCGGCTTGCCGTCCATGCCCACGGCGTCGCGGTACCAGCGCATCGAGTTCTCGCCGCCCGCCTCCGGGTCGCGCCAGCGGAAGCCGGCGACCGGCGCGATGGTCTTCAGGCCCTTGCCGTGCGCGCACAGGAACTGGTCCTGCACGATGCCGAACAGGTCGACCCACGAGTCGGACGTGATGAACTCCCGCACCTGCGCCACGGTGGGGATGCCGGGCTGACCCTTGAACCGCTCGGCCGACCCCAGCAGCCAGCGGTTCTCCGCGAGCTCGTTGTAGCAGTAGGCCTTGAACGACAGGCCACGTGCGCGGGCGCGCAGCCGCACGCCCGTCAACCAGCCCCAGAACTCGGCGAACGACCGGGCCTCGTCCGCGCACGGCAGCGGGTCCCAGGTGGCGAACGCGCGGTAGCCGTGCTCCTCGCCGACGTCCTGCCCGGACAGCCAGCAGCCCCACATGTACGCGCCCAGGTCGCCGAAGCTCTCCATGTCCACGTCGACCTCGACGTCGGCGCGCGGCACCTCCATCCGGGACACGCGGCGCACCACGGTGAGGTCGCGCAGCCAGGCGCGGGCGAGGATCACCGCGTCGGAGTGCAGCATCCCGACCAGGGGGACGAGCTGCTCGTCCGGGTCGAGCGCGGCCAGCTCGTCGACCGTGTGGACGCCGACCTTGCGCAGCGCCGCGGCGTCCTCGCCGCGCACCACGAGGCTGACGTCGCGAGTGGTCTTCAGGTCGGCCTCGCACACCGGCCACCACGGGCAGCTGCGGCACTCCACGATCCGGGTCGGGCGGGCCTGCGGGTCGGCGCCGGTGGCGGCGGCGGACGCCACGGCCAGCCGGTCGGCGAACCGGGTGTCGTACTCGGCGAGGGCGTTCTTGCCGCCGGGCCACGTCGGCGCTTCCAGGTCGTGCCACACGACGACGTCGGCGTCCATGCCGATCACGCCGCCGGTCGCCCGGCCCTGCGCGGCGAAGCCGGAGGCCTGCAGCTGCCGCTGCGCGTGCGCCAGCCGGAGCTGGTCGCGCGGCTGGGGCCGGACCTTGCGCAGCGGGTCGACCCGCGCGCCGCCCGGCAGCGGGTGCGACAGCGGTGACGTGCGCGCGCCCTGGCCGGGGTCGCTGACCTTGTGCCGGACCACGAGCACCGGCACGTACCCGGTCGCCTCCTTGACCAGCAGGTCGATGCCGCCGCGCCGACCGCCCAGCGGGTCGCGGGGCAGCGCCGCGCCCCAGATGAACGGCACACCGGCCCGCATCGCGGCGGCGGTGACGCGCTCGCGGTCGGCCGACGGCACGTCGTGCGGTATTTCCATCAGGTCGGACCCGACCACCCGGCCCAGGGCGGTCGCGACCGCGCGCCGGTGGTCGTCCGCGTCGGCCTTGCGCTGCTGACCGGTCGGGTCCGGCGGCAGTTTGGGCACGTCACGCATGGTCGGATCGTGTTCGAGGTGCACCCGCCGCCGGCAACGAGTGACCACACCGGCGTCGAGCTGCACCTGGGAAGTCACCGGTGCAGCGTATGACGCCGGGCGCGCTGTTGTACCGGCAACCTCGCGGAGTCGAGTCGATCTTTTGCCGGAACGGCTCTAGGGTCAGGCACAGGAGGTGCGGCCATGGCGCGCGAGAAGGGCAAGGGGTTCACCCCGGCCAGGGTGAAGAACCTCGTCGGCGTGGCCAAGGTGCTGGCGCCGACGTTGATCCCGGTGATGGCGCCGGTCGCGGCCAGGGCCGCCGCGCTCCTGGGCGACCGCTACGACCACTACCGGGCCGCGCGGCTCGGCGTGCCCGTCGACCAGCTGACCAGGTACTCGGGCAAGGGCGCGCGCCTGCACGCCCGGATCGCCGGGTTCGCCGACGCGCTCGCCCAGCTCCGCGACACCGAGCCGACCTACGTCCAGGACACCGAGAAGCGGCTGGCGCAGCTGCTGGCCGCGGTGCGGGCGTCCGAGCGGATGCCCGCACCGCGGCGCAAGGCGGCGCACCGCGCGGTCTCGGTCGACCTGGACGCGATGGAAGCCGACCTGCTCAAACGCCTCGGCGTGTGAGCTCCTCCACGGTCCGGTAGGCGGTCTCCTCCGGGTTGGGGTCCTGCGGGTCGTAGTGCGCGGTGACCTCCTCCATCACCTCGGCGACCCGTTCCTCCCGCCGGATCAGCGGGTCGCTGCGCAGGTCACGGGCCAGCGACACGCACAGCCCCACCATGACGACCATGAACGGCAGCGCCGCGATGATCGTGAGGTTCTGCAGGCCGGTCAGCGCGCTCGTCCCGCCGATCAGGAGCATCACCGCCGCGACGAGACCGGTGAGCACGCCCCAGAACACCACCACGGGCTTCGACGGCCGGATCGAGCCGCGCTGCGACAGCGTGCCCATCACCACGGACGCGGCGTCCGCGCCGGACACGAAGAAGATCGCCACCAGCAGCATCACCACCACCCCGGCGACGGAGGCCAGCGGGAACTGGTCGAGCAGCCCGAACAGCTGGCCCTCCGGGGAGGCCGTGCCCGCGAGGTCCGCGCCGGACCGCTGCACGAAGATCGCCGTGCCGCCGAACACGCAGAACCACGCCAGGCTCACCAGGCTGGGCACGCCGATCACGCCGGCCACGAACTGCCGGATGGTGCGGCCGCGGCTGATGCGGGCGATGAACATGCCGACGAACGGCGTCCACGAGATCCACCACGCCCAGTAGAAGATCGTCCAGCCGGACAGCCACGTCTCGGTGGCGTCGCCGCCGGACGCGGCGGTGCGGCCCGCCATGTCGGCCAGCTCGCGGAAGTAGTCGCCGATCGCGGTGGGCACGAGGTTCAGCACGAACACCGTCGGCCCGACCACGAACACGAACGCGGCCAGCACCACGGCCAGCACCATGTTGATGTTCGACAGCCACTGGATGCCCTTGGCCACGCCGGACACCGCCGACGCGACGAACGCCATGGTCAGCACGGCGATGACGCCGACCACGATGCCGTTGCCGACCTCGCCCAGCCAGCCCGCGACCTGCAGGCCGCTGCCGATCTGGAGCGCGCCGAGGCCGAGCGACGTGGCTGAGCCGAACAGGGTGGCGAAGATCGCCAGCACGTCGATCGCGCGACCGGCGGGCCCCTCGGCGCGGCGCTTGCCCAGCAGCGGGGCGAACGCCGCGCTGATCAGCTGGCTGCGACCGCGGCGGAAGCTGCCGTAGGCGATGGCCAGGCCCACGACGGCGTAGATCGCCCACGGGTGCAGCGTCCAGTGGAACAGGGTGGTGGCCATCGCGGTCTGCAACGCCTGGTCCGACCCGCCCTCGACGGTGCCGGGCGGCGGCTTGACGAAGTGCGACAGCGGCTCGTTCACGCCGTAGAACATCAGCCCGATGCCCATGCCCGCGCTGAACATCATCGCGATCCACGAGATCGTGCGGAATTCCGGAGGCTCGTCGTCGCGGCCGAGCGGGATGCGGCCGTAGCGGCTCACCGCGAGCCACAGGGCGAAGAGCACGAAGCCCGACGCGCTGAGCACGAACGCCCAGCCCAGGTTGCCGATGACCCAGGTCAGGGCCGATTTCGACGCCGTGGCCAACGATGCCGTGCCGAGGATGCCCCACGCGACGAACCCGAGGGTGACAACTGCGGCGACACCGAACACCACGCGGTCCGTCCGCCCTGGTCGATCCAGCTTCGGATCACCGGGCAACGGCTCTTTGACATGTTTACTCTCGGTCGTCACGGGTAACCACTACCCCCGATCGGAGTAGCGCAAACCCACGCCACCCCGTGGGGGCTGACGCCGGGGCGGCACGACCTCCTACTCTCTGGAGTATGACCAGCCGGCCCGCACCGACCCGCCTCGCGCGGGCCGTGCTGCTGGCCGTCACCTCGGCGGCGCTCAGCGTCACCGCGCACGGCGCGGCGGGCGGCTCGGTGACCGAGTTCGCGCCCGCGCTGCCGTTGACCTTGCTCGTCGCCTTCGCGGGCACGGCGCTCGCCGAACGCGGACGCCGACCGTGGACGATCCTGGCCACGCTGGGCGTCGCGCAAGTCGGGCAGCACGCGCTGCTCAACCTCGGCCACCACGCCGCCGACGGTCCCGGCCTCGGGTTCAGCCCGACCGCCATGACCGCCGCGCACGCCTTCGCCGCCCTGCTCACCGGTCTGCTGCTGGCCCGCGCCGACGCCGCGCTGCACGCGCTGGTCGGCGTGGTGACCCGGCTGCTGCCGCCGCCCCACACGCCGGTCGCGCCGGCCGGGGCGCTGTGGGCGCCCACCCCCTCGCCGACGGCGAACGTGCTGGTCGACGTGGTGTTGCGGCGGGTGCACGGCCGCCGCGGCCCTCCTGGTTCCTGATCACCCGGGTCCCCGAAGCACACCTCAGGTCTCAGGAGCCACAACTTCATGTCGACAAAGCGATTTGGCGCGCGCACGCTCGCCAAGGGCGGCGCCGTGCTCGGCACCGCCGCGATCCTCGCGCTGACCACCGCGGGCCTGGCGTCCGCCCACGTCACCGCGTCCACGCCGAAGGACGCCGTGCAGGGCGGGTACACCAAGGTCACGCTGCGCGTGCCCAACGAACGCCCCGACTCGGGCACGGTCAAGCTGGAGCTGACCCTGCCCGCCGAGTACCCGCTGGCCTCGGTCAGCACGAAGCCGACGCCCGGCTGGAAGGTCGAGGCGGTCAAGGAGAAGCTGGCCACCCCGGTCAAGAGCCACGGCCGCGAGGTCACCGAGGCCGTGCGCACGGTCACGTGGACCGCGGAGCCGGGCAACCGCATCGAGCCCGGCCAGTTCAACGAGTTCGACCTGTCCATCGGGCCGCTGCCGGACAACACCGACCAGTTGCTGCTGCCGACCAAGCAGACCTACGACAGCGGCGAGGTCGTCGACTGGAACGCGCCGCCGCCCGCCGAGGGCGCCGACGAGCCGGAACGCCCCGCGCCCGTGCTGAAGCTCGTCGCCAAGACCGACGGCGACGCGCACGGCACGGCCACCACGACGGCGGTCGCGGACACCGGGCACGACCCGGCGGCGGCCGGCTCGACCGACGACACGGCCCGCTGGCTGGGCGGCGCCGGTCTGGCGGTCGGCGCGCTGGGGCTCGGGTTGGGTGCGGGAGCCGTGCTGCGGTCCCGCCGAGCGGGCAAGCCGACGGCATGAGGCGCGTCGTCTCGCTGCTGCTGACCGGCCTCGTCGCGGGCGCGGTCGTGCTCGGCACGGCCGCACCGGCGTTCGCGCACAACGTGCTGGTCAGCAGCGACCCCAAGGACGGGTCGCGGTTGGAGGCCGGGCCGGCGGCGATCACGCTGACCTTCGACCAGGCCGTGCAGGCCGGGGAGAAGTTCAACACGATCACCGTCACCGGGCCCGAGGGCACGCGCTGGGAAGCGGACGGCGAGCCGACGGTCAAGAACAACAGCGTCGTCTTCCCGGTCCGCCCGCTGGGCCCGGCCGCCGAGTACACCGTCGGCTACCGGGTCCTCTCCGCGGACGGGCACCCGGTGACGGGTTCGCTCAAGTTCACCCTGACGAAGGAGGGCAGCGGCACGCCCGCGCCCGCCTCCTCGTCGGCCGCCCAGGACCCGGCGGCACCGTCGCCCGGGTCGGGCGGCGTGCCCATCTGGGTGTGGATCGCCGGCGCGGCCGTGCTGCTGGCCGGTGGCGCGTTCCTCGCGCTGCGCGGCGGCGCGGACAGCGCCAAGGAGAGCACCAGGCGATGACGGCGAACCGGACCACCACCACCGCGAACAGGTACTGGGTCGCCGGCGGCCTGCTGGCAGGCGGGGCCGTCGGCGTCTTCCTGGGCCTCGGCCTGTCCACCACACCGGAAGCGGTGGGCGTGGCCGAGCCGGGGGTGGTGGTCCGGTTCGGCCACCCGTTGGTGCGAACGCTGCTCGACCTGGCCGCGACGATCGTCGTCGGCCTCTCGCTGCTGCCGAAGCTGCTCGGGTTCAGCCGGCCCGCCATCACCGAGCCGGTGATGCGGATCGCCCGACCCGCCGCCGTGGTCGCGGCGGCGGTGTGGGCGTTCACCGCGCTGGTGTCGATCGTGATCCGGGCCTACGAGACGCGCCCGGACGCGGAACTGACCATGCCGATGGTCGTGGACTACGTGCAGCGCGTCGGCGCCGGGCAGGGACTGCTGTTCAGCGCGGTGTGCGCGCTGGTGTACCTGTGGATCGGCGTCATGGCCGTGCGCCGGGGCGAGTCGGTGCCGGCGGAGCTGCGCATCCTGATCGCCATGTTCGGCCTGCTGCCGCTGCCCGTGACCGGCCACGCGTCGAACTGGAAGTACCACGACTACTCCATGATCTCGATGGAGCTGCACGTGCTCGGCGCGGCGGCGTGGACCGGTGGCCTGGCGGCGCTGGTCGTGCTGGTCGCCCACCGGCGGGGACTGCTGGCCGAGGCGCTGCCGAAGTTCTCGAAGCTGGCCACGATCGCGCTGGTCCTGGTGTCGGTGACGGGGTTGTTCAACGGCCTGCTGGAGCTGGCGCTCAACCCGGTCGTCGGGCTGCCGGGCTCGCTGTTCACCACCTCCTACGGCCTGGTCCTGGTCGGCAAGGTCGCGTGCGCCGCGGCGCTGGCCGTGCTCGGCGCGAACATCCGGTGGCGGTTCCTGCCGCACATCGCGCAGCACAAGACGACGGCGATCGTGGGCTGGGCCGCGGTGGAGCTGGCGATCATGGGCATCGCGTTCGGCCTGGCGGTCGTGCTCTCCCGGGCGCCGGTCGCCTGACCCGTCGGCGGGTCGGCGCCGGCGCGAGGATGTCGGACCCCTGTGATTGGGTCGATCCATGGCTGATCGACCGATCCTGGTACTGGGCGCCACCGGCTCGACCGGCAGGCGGCTGGCCGCGCGGCTCTCCGGAGCGGGCCACGCCGTGCGCCGGGCGTCACGCCGGGGCGAGGTGCGCTTCGACTGGTCCGACCCCGGCACGTGGGCGGGCGCGCTGGACGGCGTCGAGCGGGTCTACCTGATGGCGCCGCACGAGCTGCCGGTCGAGCCCGGCTTCGTGGCCGAGGCCGTGGCGCGGGGCGTGCGGCGGTTCGTGCTGCTGTCCACCCGCGGCGTGGTGGAGATGGGCGACGAACGGCTGCTCGCCGCCGAACGGCTGGTGCGCGAGTCCGGCGTCGGGTGGACCGTGCTGCGGCCGGACTGGTTCGACCAGAACTTCGACGAGGGCTTCTTCCGGCCCTCGGTGCTCGCGGGCGAGCTGGTGCTGCCCCTCGGCGAGAAGGAGCAGGCGTTCGTGGACGCGGGCGACATCGCCGCGGTGGCCGCCGCCGCGCTGACCGAGGACGGGCACGAGGGCGAGGTGTACGAGGTCACCGGGCCCGAGGCGTTGTCGTTCCCGCAGGCGCTCGACGTGCTCGCCCGGGTCACCGGCCGGGAGGTGGAGTTCCGCGGCACGCCCGCCGACTACCGGGCCGTCGTGCCCGCCGACCTGGCCGAGGAGCAGATCAAGGCGTGGGACGCGCTGGCCGACGGCGAGCCGACCGACACCGTCGCCCGGATCACCGGACGTGAGCCCAAGAGCTTCCACGACTACGCGGTGGAGGCGTGGGAAGGAGGGGCATGGCGCGACTAGCCGTCGGCGAGTGGTCCGTTCGGTGCGACGAGCTGCGCCGAACGCCCTAGTCGGTGACCGGTCGGGCGGAAGAGTCCTCGCGAAGCCGGGTCAGCGCCGCCATCGCGTCCTGACCACGCCGTTCGAGCTCCTTGGCGTCGATCCAACCGTTGGCGAAGTACCGGTAGTCCCGCGCGAGCTTCACCAGTTCGGCCAGGTAGGTCGCCGAGCGCCGCCGCCGCTGCTCGTCGAACGACGCCAGGAACGGCAGCTGCGTGTCCACGACCTCGTCCAACATGCGGGCGGCCCGCAGGGCTCGCCTTCGCCGCAACACCGGCAGATTCCCGACCACTCGCACACCTCGCCGACCCCGTCACGCCATCCGTCGATGCCTCAGTCGTGAAACGCGCGCCGAGCGTTACCGGTTCGTTCCCCCACGACCCCCGTTTCAGCGGTAGGGGGTCCACGGAGTGGTGGTGTCGCCCGCGCGCAACGCTTTGAGCCGGCTGTGCAACTCCTCGCGCACGCCGGGGTGGCTGCGCATGATCGGCAGCACGCTCGTGGTCAGCTTCAGCTCCCTGACCTCGCGCAACACCGGGAAGCCTGCCCACCGGGTGACGTCGAAGCCGTACTCGTCGGCCAGCTGCCGGTACCACTCGGCGGGATGGCCGAAGCGGGCGACGCCGACCGGCAGGGTGCTCAGGTCCCACTCGCGCGGCCCGACGCTGGTGGAGTCGAAGTCGCAGATCACCGGGCCGTCGGGGCTGGGGATGAGGTTGCCCAGGTGCGCGTCGCCGTGCAGGACGCCCTGCGGCAGCACGGTCCGCAGCTCGGCCAGGCGGTCGTCGGCCGCGGCGCACCGGTCCTCCAGGAACCGGCGGTCCGGCGCGGACAGCTCCTCGGCGTCCGCGATGCGCCGGCGCACGTCGTCCAGCGGCGCCCAGCGCGGCAGGTCGAACTCCGGCGCGGGCAGCGCGTGCACCTGGCGCAGCACCCGGCCCAGGTCACGGCCGTCGACGGGCCTGCCACCGGACGGCACCGTGTGCCACACCGTGGCCAGGTGCTCGCCGATCGCCAACGGCTGCGGCACGCCCTCGACCAGCCGCACGGCCGGCACGTCGTGCGAGGCGAGCCACCGCGCGACCTCGACCACCTTGACCGCGCGGTGGCGCAACGTCGTCGAACCGACGATCCGCACCACCACCCGGTCGACGGGCAGGTCGAACACGGCGTTGCTGGTGAACTTCACCAGCCGCGCGCCGCGGTGCGCGAACCCCAGGTCGGCGCACAGCCGCCTCAGCACGGCGGTCAACGCGGTGGAGGTGAACCTGCCGTCCAGGACCCCGACTCCCCGCAGTTCAGGCCGCGCTGTCGTTGCCGGTGAACTTGGCCAGGCGTTCGGCCAGCTCACGGGCGTCGGGGTTGTTCCGGCGCTTCTCGGCTTCGTGCTGCAGCGGCTTCATCCGGTCCTTCGTGCGGACCGACTTCAGGCCCTCGGACAGCTCGATCGCCTGCCGGCCGAGCCGCGCGCCGTGGTCGATGTCGCCGTCGAGCAGGTGGTTGATCGACAGGGAGGTGAGGTTGAACGACCGGCTGCGGGTCATGTCCTCGCCGTAGCCGCCGATGGCCTTGGTCAACGCGGGCACGGCGGTGCGCGTGTACTTCGCGTCCACGGTCTGCGCCAGCTCCGTGTGCACGGTGCCGATCATCGCGGACAGGTCGTTGGCGTCGAAGAACTTCGCCCACGCGGGCGCCTCGCCGATGTTGGCGCGGGCGAACTCGTCGCGCGCCCGCCCGAGCAGCTTCAGCGCCTGGTCGTCGGAGCCCATCTTCGCGTAGGCCCACGCCTCGTTGGCGCACAGGATGCCGACGGCGAGCTCCGAGCCGGAGTTCTGCGCGGCCAGCTGGCCGAGCTGGAACACCTTCAACGCGTCGTCCGGCGCGTTCTGGTGCAGGTAGACGCGGCCCATCCGGTACAGGATGTTGGCCACGAGCTCTTCCTTGCGCCCCTGCTTCGCCAGGCCGAGCGCCTGGCCGAAGTGGTTGCGGGCCGAGTCGTACAGGCCGGTGTCGAACGAGGTCCACCCGGCGAGGTTGTGCAGGTCGGCGAGCGCGACGTACAGGCGTTCCTTGACCAGGTCGGTCGCGTTCGCGCCGAGCATCTGCTGGCCCCACGAGAGCTGGGCGACCACCGCGTCGCGGCACGAGCCGCCGCCGTACTGGTAGTCGAGCGTGCGCAACGCCCTGGTGGCCGCTTCGACCTGTCGGACGTCGGTCATGCCGATGCGGCCAGGGGCCGGAGTCTGCGCGGGCGACGAAGCCCAAGACCCGGAGTCCGTACCGAACACGGCCGCGCCGACGGTGATGGCGGCGGCGTGCGCGAGGAACTTCCTTCGCTTCACCGACTCGTCCTCCTCAGAATGGGGTGACTCCGCCGTGGCGGCCACCCTCACTGCCGTGGCCTCGTCGTAAGCGAGACCCATGTACCCCCTGGGTACGCCCAAGCCCGCGGCGATCCGCGCGAGGACGTCGTAGGCCATGACCTGGCGTCCCTTGAGGATCTCCGAGACTTCGGACTGCGACTGGCCCGTCAGCGCCGCGATCTGGCGCTGCGAGACACCGTGCCGTCGGAGCAGCCGGTAGACCGCGCTGATCTCTCGTCTGGCCAGGGCGTCACGCATCTCCTGCTGGTCCCAGACCTCTGGGGTAACAGGAGAGCTTGGCGAACCGATGGTGTTCAATTGCGCCCCCTCACAGTCCTTTGGGCGTCAACGGCAGAGTAGGGGCACTCCCCCGACTGCGAGAAGTACCGATCGGCGAGGCTGATCGGCCCTGCCGAACTCCACTGACCGCTTACCGTGGAACGGCCACCGGCCAGCGCTATGACGTCCCGATCCGGGTTGAATCATCGCAATCTAAGTTCCGGTAAGCGAGTGAGCACGGAGAGGAACATGTCGTGGACCTGATCGAGCGGGCGGTGAGGGCCCCTGGTGGGTCGGCAGCGCCTGCCGTGGCCGCGACCGACGCCTCTCCCTCACCCCTGTCCGTCCAGGAGTCGACCGACCTCGGCTCCGGATGGCGCGGCACGACCGGGCACCGTCGCTGGTGGCGCATCCGCTGCAGCGACGTGGTCGACCGGGAGCGCTGCCTCACCGTGATGGTCGACCGGGGCCGCGTGGTCCTGGTCGGTCCTCCCGGCGAGACGGCGGTCCTTTCGGCCGACCAACTCGTACAACTCAGGGCCGCGCTACGTGAGGCCGCCGAGCAGGCGGAAAGGTGACGGTGACGTTTCGGTGGACGAGATCCTCGGACAAGTTCTTCGCAACGCGGTGTGGGAGCGGTTGGACCTGCTCACAGAGCTGGCCAACGAGGCCGACGCCCCGTCCCTCCTGTCGGTGGCACGTTCCGAGCTCCCTCGGCTGACCGAGGGGTGGCGGGCCCTGCTCGCCGCGCACGAACCGGACGAGAAGGGCAACTGCCCCGAGTGCTCCGGACGGTGGCGGCAGCAGAAGAGCCCCTGCTCGGTGTGGCGCGCCGCGTACGAACACCTGGTCGCGGGCGGTTTGGCCCCGCGCCCGGCTCGGCACCTCCGATCGGCGCCGGTGACGCCTCCTGTCACCCGTTCGCGCCGGGGAATGGTGGTCCGAGCCCACTAACGGGCGGCCCCGACCTGTCGTTCCCCCGACGCGACCAGGTCGAGCACCCGCCTACTGGCCGGCGGTCCGGGACGTGCGAACCCCCGACCGCGACGAACGGACCGCCGGCCAGCTAAAGCTCCACCAGCCAGAGTTCCACCAGCCAAAGCTCCACCCAGCCAGAGTGCCAGCAGCAGGAACCAACTACACAGACATCCGCGGGCCGGTGTTGTGCACACCTTCCCTCCCCGACCGACACTGGTCCGCGGGCACCACTCGGCCCCGATGTCCGCACCTCCCGCGCGGACGTCGGGGCCGTTCAGCGTGATCAGCCCGGTCAGCGAGATCAGCCCGGTCAGCGAGATCAGCCCGGTCAGCGTGATCAGCCGGGTCGGTGGTGAGGCCGGTCGGCGCGGTCAGCGGTGGGTGCCGGTCAGCCAGGTCAGGTACCCGGTCACCCCCGGGAACAGCCGGCCGGCCAGGTCGAACGCCTTCAACTGCCACGGGAACACCGCCTCGTCCCGCTCCCGCTCCACCACGTCGGCGATCCGCGCCGCGACCACCTCCGGCGTGACGGTCGGGATCAGCCTGGCCAGCCTCGGGATCCGCTCCTCGGCGCCGGGGTTGTTGACGAAGTACCTGCTGCTCACCTTGCCCGGCACGACCTCGCTCACCCCGACCCCGGTGCCGCGCAGGTCCATCCGCAGCGCCGCGGTCATCCCGCGCAACGCGTAGCGGGCCGCCGCGTACCCGGTCGCGCCGGGGATCGGCAGGCGGGACACCGGCGAGTTGACGTTGACCACCCGCCCGGAGCCGCGCGCCCGCATGCCGGGCAGGAACTCCCTGGTCAGGTGCAGCGCGGCGGTGAACGGCAGGGCGATCATCCCGGCCAGCTCGGGGGTCGGGGTCTCGTCGAGGAACAGCCAGCGGCCGACGCCCGCGTTGTTGACCAGCACGTCCGGCACGCCGACCTCGGCGACCACCCGTTCGGCGAGCGTGCGGATCCCGTCGACGTCCGCAAGGTCCGCCGGCACGGCGAGCGCACGCCCACCGGTCGCCGTGATCCGTTCGACCTGCTCATCGAGCGCTTCACCGCCGCGTGCCACCAGCACGACAACCGAACCGCGCCCCGCGAGCGTCCGGGCCGTCGCCGCGCCGATGCCCTGCGACGCGCCGGTCACCACGACCGCCTTACCCGCCAACCGCAACGAACTCCCCCTAAGCCACGGAACGAACCCTGGTCACGAACGCCGCCGCGCACAGCGTGGCGACCGCCGACACGGCGAACAACCCCCGGTACCCGCCTAGCGACGCCAGCACGAACGTCGTCAGCAGCGGCGCGATCACCTGGGGCAGCGAGTTGGCGATGTTGAGCACGCCGAGGTCCTTGGCCCGGTCCGACGCGGCGGGCAGCACCTGCGTCAGCAGGGCCAGCGCCACCGCCCAGTACGCGCCGAAGCCGAGCCCGAGCAGCGGCGCGGCGATCAGCGCGGCCGGCCACGTCGGCCACGCGACCAGCAGCAACGCGGCCAGCGCCATCACGCCGGCCGCCAGGAGCACGTACGGCTTGCGGCGGCCGGTGCGGTCGGAGCGGGCGCCGACGGCGAACGCGCCGATCGCCAGCGCCACGCCGTAGAGCAGCATCAGCACCAGCAGGCCGTTCTCGGGTTCCGGGTGCCGGACCACGTCACCGAGGAAGTACAGCAGGTAGAGCGTGCCGAACGCGTTGCCCAGGTTGATCATGAAGTGCGCGCACCACGCCCAGGCGAAGTCCGGGTGCCGCCTCGGCGACACCCACAGCTCGCGCCACCGCAGCGCCGGGCGGGCGGCGGGCGGCAGGCGGACGTCCGGGGTGATCAGCACGAACGCCAGCGCACCGGCCACGACCAGCGCCGCGCACGCCAGGTACCCGTTCGCCAGGCCGCTGACCAGCACCGTCACCACGATCGCGCCGAGCACCGTGCCGAGCATCTGGGAGATGCCGACGAGCCCGCCCACCTTGGCCCGCTGCCGCACGGGCACCCGGTCGGGCACGGCGGAGGTGAGGCTGGCGAGCATCCCGTTCAGCCCGGCCTGCACCAGGCACCACCCGATCACCATCACACCGACGGATGACGCGGACGACAGCACCGCCAGGCCGACGGCGCCGACGAGCGCGCCCGCGAGCGTCCACGGGTGCCGCCGGCCGAACCGGGACGTGGTGCGGTCCGACGACAGCCCGATCAGCGGGTTCGCGACCAGGGCGACGACCGCGCCGATGCCCGTGACCAGGCCGAACACCGCTTCCTTCGCGGTGGAGTCGAGCAGTTCGGCCTGCTGCGGCAGCAGCACCTGGATGGGCGCGTAGATGGCCAGCCAGAGGCCGAGGTTGGCCAGGAACAGCCACGTCATCCACGACCGGCGGACCGGGACGGCCGGTTCCGCCAACGCCTCCGCCGTCACTGCCTGATCCGATCGCGGTACCACTCGTAGGAGGCACGCGGGGTGCGTTGCTGCGTTTGGTAGTCGACCTGGACGAGGCCGAACCGCTGCGAGTACCCCGAGTCCCACTCGAAGTTGTCCATCAGGGACCACACGAAGTACCCGCGCACGTCGGCCTTCAGGGCTTCCGCGATGTGCGCGTCCAGGTACGCGATCCGCTCGGTGTCGTCGAGCGAGTCGGGGTAGCTGCACCCGCTCTCGGTCACGTAGACGGGCGGCAAGTCGACAAATCGATCTCGCAACAGGGAGATCATCTCGGACAGCCCGGACGGCACCACCGGCCAGCCGAAGCCGGTCTTCGGGTACTCGTCGACGTCCACCAGCTCGAACGGCAGTGGGTTGCCCTCGGACGGCAGCCGCAGCCGGGTCGGGTTGTAGTAGTTGACGCCGTAGAAGTCGAGCGGCGCGGAGGTGATCGCCAGGTCGCCGTCCACGATCGGCAAGCGGTCGGCCAGCGAGTCCGGGTAGCGGCCGGCCAGCTGCGCGTCGGCGTAGAGCCAGTTGTGCAGATCGGAGTAGGCGTCGGCGGCGGGCCCGTCGGCCGGGGTGGCGGGCCAGGCGGGCGTGTGGTTGTTGGCCGTGCCCACGGCGCGCGCTCCGACGGACCGCAGCGCCTGCACCGCGAGCCCGTGCGCGAGGTTGAGGTGGTGGGCGGTCGGCAGGGCGTCGAAGAGCAGCGCCTTGCCCGGCGCGTGCTGCCCGGTGGCGTACCCGAGCAGGGTGACCATCGCGGGCTCGTTGATCGGGATCCACATCGCGACCCGGTCGGCCAGGCGTGCGGCGACCCGCTCGGCGTACTCGGCGAACCGGTGGGCGGTGTCGCGGGCGAGCCAGCCGCCCTCGGCCTCGACGGCCAGCGGCGTGTCCCAGTGGTACAGCGTGACGACGGGCGCGATGCCGGATTCCAGCAGCTCGTCCACCAGCCGGTCGTAGAAGACCAGGTCGCCCGCGAGCACCCGCGGCCAGGACACGGAGAACCGGTAGGCGCCGACGCCCAGGGACCGCATCAGGCCGACGTCCTCGCGGTAGCGGCGGTAGTGGTCGCACGCCACGGACGCGTCCTGCCCCTCGAACGCCGGGAACGCGTCCCACACGGACGGTTGCCTGCCGGCGGCGGTGAACGAGCCCTCGATCTGGAAGGCGGAGGTCGACACGCCCCACAGGAAGTCGTCGGACAGGGTCACGCAAGCCTCCCAGAACATGAAAGTGATTCGGATCGTAGGCGTGTTGCGCGGTGAAGTGAAGTGGAAAGGTCCATTACCGGGCACTATGGAGTCCCGCCATCCATTCAGCAGGAGTCGCCGTGACCAGTACGACCCCGCTGCGCCGTCAGCCGGTGCAGCAGCGCAGCGCCAAGCGCGTCGAGCGGATGCTCGAGGCCTGCGCACAGCTCATCGAGGAGGTCGGCTACGACGGAGTCACCACGACATTGATCGCCGAGCGCGCGGGTGTCGCGGTCGGCTCGCTGTACCAGTTCTTCCCCGACAAACGGGCCGTCGTGCAGGCGCTGACCCTGCGCAACCTGGAGAAGTTCATCCAGACGGTGGACGGCCGGTTCACCTCGACCACCCTCGACCACTGGTGGGACGCCGTCGACTCGATCTTCGACGTGTACGTCTCGATGCACCGCGAGGTGCCCGCGTTCTCGAAGCTGCACTTCGGCGACGTGGTCGACATGCGGCTGCTCGACGACCGGCGCGACAACAACACGGTCATCTCGGACCGGATCGCGGAGATGATCTCGGCGAAGTTCGACATCCCGCTCACCGAGCTGCAGCTGCCGATCTCGATCGCGGTCGAGGCGGCGGACGGCGTGCTGAACCTCGCGTTCCGCCGCGACCCGGCCGGTGACCAGCGGATCCTCGAGGAGGCCAAGGCGTTGGTGCGCGGGTACCTGTCGACACGACTTCCGAGTTAGGTCCCAGGTCGGGCCAGGTCGGGTCGGGTTGGGTCGGGTCGGCTGTCCACGGCCAGGTTTGGTCGGCCGGGTCGGGTTCGGTCGGGTTGCGTTGGGTTGGGTCGGTCGGGTTGGGTTGTTCAGCCGAACGAGTGCCCCTCGCCCCGGTAGGTGGGCACGGTCCGCTCCACCACGCCGCCCCGCACGACGTGGTAGTGGGTGAACCGCTCGGCCAACTCGCCCGCCTTGGCGTGCCGCAGCCACACGCGGTCGCCGAGGCGCAGCGAGTCGGCCGCCCGGCCCACCACCGGGGTCTGCACCTCGCCCGCGCCCTCCAGCGGCAGCAGCTTCAGCCCTACCGGCAGGTACGGGGTCGGCTGGCGGTCGGCGGTGGCGGTGCCGGAGGCGATGTAGCCGCCGGAGAACAGCGTGGCCACGTGCCGCTTCGGTCTGCGCACGACCGGCAGGGCGAACAGCACGGCGGGCTTGGGCTGGAAGCCGCGGTAGCCGTCGAACAGGGTCGGGCCGATGAGCCCGGACCCGGCCGCGAGCTCGGTGACCGACGGGTCGGCGGCGGTGATCTCCAGGCTGCCCGTGCCGCCGCCGTTGACGAACTCCAGCTCGGCGACCTGGCGCACGGCGGCGATCGCGACGGTGCGGCGTTCGACCAGCTCGGCGGCCGAGTGCCGTTGCATCCAGCGCAGGACCGCGCCGCGCACCGGCTTGCCCGGCGGCTGGTCGCCCAGGCCCGCGATCTGCCCCTCGTAGCCCATCACGCCCACCAGCCGGAACCCCGGCCGGCGCACGATCGCCTCGGCCAGGGCACGCGCTTCACGTGCCGTGTGCACGGGTGACCGGCGTGGGCCGATGTGCAGCCCGGGCACCGGCCGCCAGGACACGTCCAGCTCCAGGCACACCCGGATCTCCGGGTGGTCGGGGCCGAGCACGGAGTGGACCAGGTCGAGGTGCGCGGTCGAGTCGACCACGATCGTGATCCTCGCCCGCGCCTTGTCGTCCTTGGCGAGCTCGGTCAGCGCCGCCTGGTCGACGGTCGGGTAGGCGACCAGGAGGTCTTCGGAGAGGTCGACCGACGACAGCCACAGCGCCTCGGCCAGCGAGTAGCACATGACGCCCGCGAAACCCGGCCGTGCGAGCACCCGTTCCAGCAGCGCGCGGACCCGGACGGACTTGCTCGCCACCCGGATCGGCCGCCCGGCCGCGCGGCGCACGAGGTCGGCCGCGTTGCTGTCGAAGGCGTCCAGGTCGACGATCGCGAGCGGGGGGTCGTGCTCCTCCGTCGCGGCGTCCAGGCGCGTGCGGTGCTGCATGGGCCTCACCGTACTTGAAAGGTGAATAGCTTTCACCTACGGTTCGTGGAACGCGTCACATCCGGAGGTGGGCATGGCGTCCCCGTGGACGAACTGGGCTCGCACGGCGTCCGCGAACCCCCACCGGGTAGAGCACCCGGCGAGCGTCGACGAGCTCGCTTCGGTCGTGGTGGGCGCGTCCAGTGTCCGCCCGCGCGGTAGCGGGCACTCGTTCACCGGGATCGCGGTCGCGCCCGGCGTGGCGATCGACCTCGACGCGTGGACCGGGATCGTCGACGTGTCCGGAACCTTGGTGACGGTCCGGTCGGGGACGACGTTGCACCAGCTCAACGCGTTGCTGGACGTGCTCGGGTTGGCCATGGCGAACCTCGGGGACATCGACGCGCAGACCGTCGCGGGCGCGATCTCGACGGGGACGCACGGCACCGGGGCGAAGCTCGGCGGGCTGGCGACGCAGGTCGTGGCGCTGGAGCTCGTGCTCGCGGACGGGTCGCTGATGCGGTGCTCGGCCGAGGAGCGGCCCGAGCTGTTCCACGCGGCCAGGGTCGGGCTCGGCGCGCTGGGGGTGATCAGCACGGTCACGCTGCGGTGCGTGCCGTCGTTCGTGCTGCACGCCCGCGAGTTCCCCGGTCGGTTGGACGCGGTGCTGGAGGAGTTCGACCACCTGACCGCGGTCGAGGACCACGTGGAGTTCCACTGGTTCCCGCACTCCGACCGGGTGATCGTGAAGCGGAACAACCGGGTCGACGAGCCCGCCGCGCCGCTGTCGGCGCTGCGCCGGTTCTACGAGTACGAGGTGATGGAGAACGGCGCGTTCGGGCTGGTCTGCAAGCTGGCGAAGGCCGTGCCGTCGACCACCAGGACGCTCAACCGGGTGTGCGGGTCGCTGCTGTCGGAGCGCGACTACCGGGACGTCTCACACCGGGTTTTCGTCACGCCCCGGCGGGTGCGGTTCGTGGAGACCGAGTACGCCGTGCCGCGGGCGGCGCTGCACGACGTGCTGAGAGAGCTGCGGGCGGCGGTGGGCGGCCTCGAGCACGGCGTCATCGTGCCGGTCGAGGTGCGGGTGGCCCAGGGTGACGACATCTGGCTGTCCACGGCGCACGGACGTGACACGGCTTACATCGCGGTGCACCAGTACCTCGGGATGCCGTACCGGCGGTACTTCGACGCGTTCGAGCGGATCGCGGGCGCGGTGGGCGGGCGCCCGCACTGGGGCAAGATGCACCGGCTCTCGGCTGACGACTTGCGGGGACGGTACCCGCACTTCGACGACTTCCGGCGGGTGCGGGGAGAGGTCGACCCGGAGGGGAAGTTCACCAACGCCTACCTCGACCGAGTGCTCGGTGAGCTTCGGTAAGCCGCGGTTGGGTGCGGTTGGGTGCGGTTGGGTGCGGTTGGGTGCGGTGAGGCTAGGGCGAAAAGATCAAAGAGTCCTCGCCGGACAGCAGATCAGCAGGATGACGACCGGTGGGTGGGTACGCGCCGGGTCCGTTGTGGGTCGGGTTTCGTGTCATCCCACCGACCTCCCTACGGGCTACCACACGTATCAAGGGGGCAGGCATCGGTGAATGCCGCGAGGTATCGGTGAACAGGCCCCCTTGACACGCGCGGTAGAGCGGAGCCAGGTCGGCGGGATGACACGAAGCCCTTCCTTTGGGGAAGGGCGTGTCGGTGGAGGGCGTGTCAGTGGACGGCGCGGGGGGTCGTGGGGCTAGAAGGCGTCGGCGATCGGGGTGTCGCCCGAGATCAGTTCGTAGGTGCGGCGGACGGTGCCGGGGCGGTCCAGGAGGGCGACGACGACGGCGGCCACGTCGGCTCGCGGTACGGAACCCCGTAGCGGATTTTCGGAGAGTTGGACGTGGCCGGTCGGCTCGTCGTCGGTCAGCCGGCCCGGGCGCAGGATCGTCCAGTCCAGGTCCCGTTCGCGCAGGTCCTCCTCGGCGGCGCCCTTCGCGGCCAGGTAGGCGTCGAAGACCTCGTCGCCGGTGGTGCGGCCGATGCCCGTGGCGCTGATCTGGATGAACCGGCGCACGCCCGCCCGTTCCGCCGCTTCCGCGAACAACACCGCCGCGGCGCGGTCCACCGTGTCCTTGCGCGCCACCCCGCTGCCGGGTCCGGCGCCCGCGGCGAACACCGCCGCACCCGCGCCGGTCAACAGTTCCGCGACCGAAGCGACGTCGGTCGCCTCCAGGTCGCAGTGGACGGGGACACCGCCCGCGTCCAGCACGTCCGCGTGGTGGTCCGGGTTGCGCACCAGCGCCGTGGCGCTGTCGCCCCTCGCGGCCAACAGCCGCTCCACCCGCAACGCGATCTTGCCGTGTCCGCCCGCGATCACTACCCGCATGGTCCGACCGTAGGTCAGGACGCGGTCGCCAGCACCTGCTCGTAGACGAGTTCGTTCACCCAACGGGTGGTCGCGGTGTCCTCGACCGGCACGGTCTCGTTGCGGCCGGCGACGTCCGTGCTCAGCTGGAGCTCCTCGTCGGCCAGCAGCACCGAGACGCCGTAGCGGCGCACCCGCGGCAGGCAGTTGGCCAGGTAGTCGTGCGTGAAGACGACCGACGTCGGCAGGACGGCGGCGGCGTTGCCGAAGCGGGCGAACGGCACCGCCGAGGCCAGCGCGGTCCGCCAGTGCCGGGCGACCGCCAGGACGCCGACGATCCGCACCGCGGCGGGCGGCACGCGGCCGTCCATCTCCGGCCACACCCAGGTGGACACGGTGGTGCGGTCGGTCTCCGGGCCCGCGCCGAGGCACAGCCGCTCGGCGTGCGCGTCGGCCAGCAGCTCCGCCACCACGATCACCTTGCGCCCCATGAGGACCATCTCGGGCAGCACCACGCCGTGCCAGCCGAGGCGCACCGCCGCGGAGGCGGCCAGCTCCTCGACGGAGCCGGGCAGTTCGGGAACCGGAACGGCGGTTGCCGACAGCGCCCTGGCGTCGTCGGTGTCCGCGATCCGTGCTGGTGTGCTGCTCACGCCAGGGCCTCCTCGGCAACCACGACGGGCTGTCCGCCGCGTTTCGACTCGTGCTCTGGGTAAGGCGTACCAGGTGGGACCGGTCGCACCCCCGGGGCAAAAGGCGTCCTGCGATCGGCGGCGTCGAGCGGTCGGTAACCGGTCGGCGACCGGCGGGGGGACTTCGGCCCGGCGGTGCTGCCGTCTGGGTGACCCGGGCGGCCCTCGGAGCCCGGAAGACTGCTCAGCGTGTGCGTCGCTCGCCTGGAACGACCGCCGGACCGGGGCCGCCGGCCGGCCCGACCACCACACCGCCGACCGCTCGCCGCGCGAAATCGACCGACCGCCCCCGAGCCGCCACGTTCGGCCGCGGCTGTGCGGGTGACAGACATCACGCGACCGCCGGCGGCGAAAAGACGGAAAAACCATGAAGTCCCACCCACGACCGTGGATGGGACTTCATGGTTTTGGTGGGCGAGGGGGGAGTTGAACCCCCACGTCCTTTCGGACACACGGACCTGAACCGTGCGCGTCTGCCATTCCGCCACTCGCCCGGAGCGACGTGGAGAACACTAGCATGGTCCCCGTCCGGGTTACCAATTGCCCCGTGTCCCGCCACGTCAGCCCGGATACGATCGGTCTTGGAAGTCGACCGGGTCGGAGGGTTGCCGTGGGCCTCGTACAGCGCTTCGAGCGCCGTCTCGAAGGCATCGTCGGGAACACCTTCGCGCGTGTGTTCGGTGGCAACGTCGTCCCGCAGGAAGTGGCCCAGGCACTGCAGCGGGAGGCGGAGAGCAACATCCGCGAGTTGGCGGGTGGCAGGTTGCTCGCTCCGAACCACTTCCAGGTCCTGCTGGGTCCGCAGGACCACGATCGGCTTGCCGGGGACGGTCAGGATGAACTACGCATCACCCAGCTTCTGGGGGACTCCATCCGGGAGCACCTCGAAGAGAGCGGATGGGATACCTATGGTGACGTCGTAGTCTCCCTGGAGCGCTCCGACGCGCTGCACACGGGACAGTTCCGAACCAGCTCGTCCGTCGACCCCGACGTGAAAGTTGCCAGCCGACGGTCAGCACCACCTCGCACTGCAGGAGACGGATCCATGAGCCAGCCTCCCGGCTACGGACAAGGACAGGGCCAGCCCGCCTACGACCCCTATGCACAGGGCGGCTACGGCCAGCAGCAGCAGGGCTATGACCAGCAGGGATACGGTCAGCAGCAACCCGGTTACGACCAGGGCTACGGCCAGCAGCAGCCCGGGTACGACCAGGGTTACGGCCAGCAGCCCGGCTACGACCAGGGCTACGGCCAGCAGCAGCCCGGCTACGAGCAGGGCTACGGGCAGCAGCAGGGCTACGACCAGGGTTACGGTCAGCAGCAGCCCGGTTACGGACAGCCCGGCTACGACCAGGGCTACGGCCAGCAGCCCGGCTACGACCAGGGCTACGGGCAGCAGGGCTACGGCCAGCAGCCCGGCTACGACCAGGGGTACGGCCAGCAGGGCTACGCCGACCCGGCGCAGGGCGGTTACGCGCCGCCGGCGGTCCAGTCCGGTCCCCGGCAGCTGAACGCGACGCTGCACCTCGACGACGGCTCCAACCGCACCTACAACCTCAAGCAGGGCGGCAACGTGGTCGGCCGCGGCCAGGAAGCGGACTTCCGGCTCCCCGACACCGGGGTCTCCAGGAGGCACCTGGAGATCACGTGGGACGGGCACAGTGCCATGCTCGCTGATCTCGGTTCGACAAACGGCACCACGGTGAACGGCACACCAGTGCAGACTTGGCAGCTCGCGGAAGGCGACGTCGTCCGCATCGGCCACTCCTCGCTGGTCTACCGCACCCAGGGCTGAGCGGTCGATTCGGGCGTAGGCGTGACGGCACTCAAGTCAGGAGCGGTTACAACCGGTGCCAGAGCTGGTGATGCAGCTGACCAGAGCGGGTTTCCTCGTCCTGCTCTGGTTGTTCGTGTTGGCTGCGCTTCGAGTGGTCCGCTCCGACCTGTACGCGGCGTCGGGGCTCCGTGTCCCGACGCCCAAGTTCGGCAGAGGCACTAACAAGGCCGCCCGGGGCAACAAGGCGGCCCGACAGCTCGTCGTGACACACGGCGCGCTGGCGGGCACGCGCATCTCCCTGGACGGCAGGCCGATCATGATCGGCCGTGCCGACGACTCCACGCTCGTGCTGGACGACGACTTCGCGTCGACCAGGCACGCGCGGCTGTCGATGCGCGGCACCGACTGGTACGTGGAAGACCTCGGCTCCACGAACGGCACGTATCTCGACCGGGCGAAGGTCACGGCCCCGATCCGGGTTCCGCTCGGCTCCCCGATCCGAATTGGCAAAACGGTGATCGAGCTGCGCTCATGACTCTCGTCCTCCGATACGCGGCCCGCAGCGACCGGGGCCTGGTCCGCTCGAACAACCAGGACTCCGTGTACGCGGGTCCACGCCTGCTCGCGCTCGCCGACGGCATGGGCGGCCACGCCGCGGGCGAGGTGGCCAGCAAGGTCGTCATCGCCGCCCTGGCCCCGCTCGACGACGACGAGCCGGGCGACGACCTGCTCGGCCAGCTGCGCGACGCGGTGATCGCCGGCAACGGCGCCATCTCCGAGCTCGTGCAGAGCGACCCCGACCTGGACGGCATGGGCACCACGCTCACCGCCGTGCTGTTCGCGGGCTCGCGGCTGGGCATGGTGCACATCGGCGACTCCCGCGCCTACATGCTCCGCAACGGCACGTTCACGCAGATCACGCACGACGACACGTTCGTGCAGTCGTTGATCGACGAGGGACGGATCACCGAAGAGGAAGCGGCCACGCACCCGCAGCGCTCGCTGCTGCTGCGCGCGTTGACCGGCCACGAGGTGGAGCCGAGGCTGATGGTGCGGGAGGCCCGTCCGGGCGACCGCTACCTGCTGTGCTCGGACGGCCTGTCCGGCGTGGTCAGCATGGAGACGCTGGAAGAGGCGATCCGCATCCCGGACCCGCAGGCGTGCGCGGACCGGATGATCGAGCTGGCGCTCAAGGGCGGCGGCCCCGACAACGTGACGGTCGTCGTCGCCGACGTGGTCGACGTCGACTTCGGGGAGGACGCGCCCATAGTGGGCGGCGCGGCCGGCGACGGCAGCGAAGACCCGCCACCACCCGACTCGCCCGCCTCGCGGGCGAGTTCCATCACCGGGCCGCGCCCGATCCCGCAGCGGGTCGAGCCGATGCCACCGCCGGACCCCCGGCGGGCGCGCGGCAACCGGCTCAAGGCGCTCGCCCTGGTGGTGTTCCTGCTCCTGCTGGTGGTCGCGGCCGGCCTGGGCACGCGCTGGTACGTCCTGCGCCAGTACTACGTCGGCGAGGGCGACAACGGCGAGGTGTCGGTGTTCCGCGGCGTCACCGGCAGCGTGTTCGGCTTCGACCTGCACCGCAAGGTGGAGGGCTCGTGCCCGCCGGGCGCGCAGGCGTGCGAGCCGATCACGGTGGAGGACCTGAAGGTCGCCACCAGGGACGTCGTGCGCAACGGCATCACCGACGTGGACGGCCTGGAGGGCGCCCGGGAGGCGATCCGCAGGCTGCGCACCGAGCAGACGCTGCCGTTCTGCCCGAAGGACACCGCGGAGAGCACCACGGGGACGTCCACCACCGCCGCGCCGCCGACGGCAACCTCGACCGAGGCGCCGGCGTCCACCACTGTGGAGGGGACACCCCTCACCACGCCCGTGCAGCAGCCGGGCACGGATTGCCGAAAGGGTCAGTAGTCGCATGGGTTCGCCGGTCACCGGCGCTGAGGGCACACCGCTCGCGGCGGCGAGCAGCACGTCGCCCGGGTTGAGGCCGCCCACGCGACGAAGCACCGAACTGTTCATGCTGGCGTTCGCCGCCACGTTGGTGACGGGCGCGCTGATCCTGGTGGAGGCCAACCAGGAGCAGGAACTCAGCATGAGGATCCTGTGGTTGGGCCTGGCGTACCTGGGGCTGCTGACCGTGGCGCACCTCGCGGTGCGCAAGTGGGCGCCCTACGCCGACCCGGTGATCCTGCCGTGCGTCGCGCTGCTCAACGGCCTCGGCCTGGTCATGATCCACCGGATCGACCTGGCCATGGCGGACGTGAAGCTGCCGAACAACCAGGTGTGGTCCTCCGCCGCGCCGAAGCAGGTGCTCTGGACGGCGATCGCGCTGGTGCTGTTCTGCACCGCGTTGAAGGTGCTGTCCGACCACCGCACGCTGGCCCGTTACGGCTACACGGCCGGGCTGCTCGGGCTGGTGGCGCTGGTGCTGCCCGGCGTGCTGCCGAGCTTCATCGCGCCGGAGATCAACGGCGCGAAGATCTGGCTGAGCTTCGGCGCGTTCTCGATCCAGCCGGGCGAGTTCGCGAAGATCCTGCTGATGGTGTTCTTCGCCGCGTTCCTGGTGTCGAAGCGGGACCTGTTCACCATCGCGGGCCGCCGGGTCCTCGGCCTGGACCTGCCGCGGGCCCGCGACCTCGGCCCGCTGATCGCCGCGTGGGCGGTCGGCGTGAGCATCATGGTCCTGCAGAAGGACCTGGGCAGCTCGCTGCTGTTCTTCGGCATCGTGCTGGTGCTGCTGTACGTGGCGACCGAGCGGGCCGCGTGGGTCGTGCTGGGCGTGATGATGTTCTGCGTCGGCGCGTTCGTGGCGTGGAAGCTGTTCGGCCACGTCCAGATCCGGGTGCAGAACTGGCTCGACCCGTTCGCGGACCCGTCCGGGGCGGGCTACCAGATCGTGCAGTCGCTGTTCGGGCTCGGCACCGGCGGGTTGTTCGGCGCGGGTCTCGGCGGCGGGCGGCCGGACCAGATCCCCGAGGCCAACACCGACTTCATCACCGCGGTGATCGGCGAGGAGCTCGGCTTCGTCGGGCTGGCCGCGGTGCTGCTGATCTACACCGTGTTCGCCCTGCGCGGCCTGCGCAGCGCGCTCGCCGTGCGCGACACGTTCGGCAAGCTGCTCGGCGGCGGTCTGGCGTTCGCGGTGGCGTTCCAGATCTTCATCGTCGTCGGCGGCGTGACGAAGCTGATCCCGATGACGGGCATCACCGCGCCGTTCCTGTCCTACGGCGGTTCCTCGCTGCTGGCCAACTACATCCTGGTGGCGCTGTTGCTGCGCATCTCGGACGCGGCACGCGCGCCGAAGTCGACGCCGAAGCCGCGACCGCAGCAGCCGGCGATCGCCGACCAGTTCACAGTCATGGTGGAGCGTCCGAAATGAACACACCGCTCCGCCGGGTCGGCCTCGCCATGATGGCGATGATCCTCCTGCTGTTGGGCAACGCGACGTACGTGCAGGTCATCAAGGCCGACGACTACCGCAAGGACCCGTTGAACCGCCGGGTGATCCTGGACCAGTACTCGCGGGAACGCGGCCAGATCATCGCCGCCGACGGCACGCCGCTGGCCAGCGTGCAGCGGGTGGACGACCGGCTGCGCTACCTGCGGACCTACGCCAACGGGCCGGTGTTCGCGCCCGTGACCGGCTACTTCTCCACTCTGTACGGCGCGGGCGGCATGGAGCGCGCCGAGGACGACCTGCTCAACGGCTCGGACGACCGGCTGTTCGCCCGCCGGGTGTCGGACCTGATCACCGGCCGCGACCCCAAGGGCGGCAGCCTGCAGCTGACCATCGACGCGAAGCTCCAGCAGGCGGCGTTCGAGCGGCTGCAGGGCGTGACCGGCACGGTCGTCGCGATCCGGCCGCAGACCGGCGAGATCCTGGCCATGGCCAGCACGCCGTCCTACGACCCGAACGTGCTCGCCAGCCACGACGTCGACGTGCAGGAAGAGGCCTGGACCGGCTACGACGCCGACAAGTCCAAGCCGATGCTCAACCGCGCGGTGCACGAGAACTACCCGCCCGGCTCGACGTTCAAGCTGGTCGTGACGGCGGCGGCGCTGGCCGAGGGCAAGACCAACGACACCAAGGTCGACGGCCGCCCGGTGATCACGCTGCCCGGCACGAACACCCCGCTGCCGAACTTCAACGACACCCAGTGCGGCGACGGCGTCACGGCCACGCTGCAGGAGGCGCTGGCCAAGTCGTGCAACACGGCGTTCGCGGTGCTGGCCGCCGAGCTGGGCGCGGACAAGCTGCGCGACCAGGCGGCCAAGTTCGGCATCGGCGAGCAGGACCTGTCGATCCCGCTGTCGGTGGTGCCCTCGACGCTCGGCCCGATGTCGGACAAGCCGTCGATCTACCAGACCGGCATCGGCCAGAAGGACGTCCGGGTGACGCCCCTGGCCAACGCGGTGATGGCGGCGACCATCGCCAACGGCGGCGTGCGGATGCAGCCGCACCTGGTCGGCAAGATCCTGGCGCCCGACCTCCAGGCGATCAGCGAGACCAAGCCGGACGAGGTCGACGAGGCCATGGAGGCCGACCACGCCAAGGCGCTGCGCGACATGATGATCGCCTCGGAGAACAACACCGGTGGCGGCGGCAAGCTCAGCGGCGTGACGATCGCGTCCAAGACCGGCACCGCCGAGCACGGCGAGAACGTGCGCTCGACCAACCCGCACGCCTGGTACGTGGCGTTCGCGCCGGCCGAGAAGCCGGAGATCGCGATCGCGGTGATCGTGGAGAACGGCGGCCAGCAGGGCCTGTCGGCCACCGGCGGCCGGGTCGCCGCCCCGATCGGACGCGCGGTCATCGGCGCCTACCTCGGGGGACGCTGATGCTGACCTCCGGCCAGTTGCTCGCCGAGCGGTACCGCCTCAGCAAGCGGATCGCCGTCGGCGGCATGGGCGAGGTCTGGGAGGCCGACGACACCCGGCTCGACCGCAAGGTCGCGGTGAAGGTGCTCAAGGCGGAGCTCAGCGGCGACGCCGAGTTCCTCAACCGGTTCCGCATCGAGGCGCGCACCACCGCGTCGCTCAACCACCCCGGCATCGCCGCGGTGCACGACTACGGCGAGACCGCGTCGATCCCGGACGGGCCGGAGGACACCGCCTACCTGGTGATGGAACTGGTCGAGGGCGAGCCGCTGGCCGCGATCATCTCGCGCGGCAGGCTGAACGCGGACCGCACGCTCGACCTGCTGGAGCAGGCGGGCAACGCGTTGCAGGCGGCGCACGAACGCGGGCTGGTGCACCGGGACGTGAAGCCGGGCAACATCCTGGTGACGCCGACCGGCAAGGTGAAGATCACCGACTTCGGCATCGCGAAGGCCGCGGACGCGGCGCCGGTCACGCACAGCGGCATGGTCATGGGCACCGCCCACTACATCGCGCCGGAGCAGGCCCTCGGCCACGCCGCCGAGCCCGCGTCGGACGTGTACGCGCTGGCGGTGTGCGGCTACGAGTGCCTGACCGGGCACCGGCCGTTCCTGTCGGAGAACGCGGTGACGGTCGCGATGATGCACATCCGCGACATCGCGCCGCCGTTGCCGCCGGACGTGCCGCCGGGCCCGCGCGCGCTGATCGAGGCGACCCTGGTGAAGGACCCGCGCCAGCGCTACCGCAACGGCGGCGAGTTCGCCTCGGCGGTGGGCGCGGTGCGCGCCGGGCAGCCGCTGCCCGCGCCGTCCGGCCTGGCGATGGCGGTCGGCGCGCCGATGGCCGGGCCGATGACGCCGCCCGCGCAGCACCCCCATCCCCAGCACCCCCATCTGGGCAACCCGGTGACCCATCCCGGGTCGCGACCGGGCATGCAACCCGTCCCACCAGGCATGAACACTCCGCACACGGGCGCTTTCCGTCCGTTGCCGCCGGGCCCGCGGCCGCCGGGGCGCAACCGCGCCGCGCTGTGGGTTATGGTCGCTGTGCTGCTGGTCGCGCTGCTGGTGCTCGGCGTGGTCATCCTGCGCTGGGCGCTGAAGGGCGACGAGGTGCCCGGCGGTGCGAACCAGCAGGGCACTGGCACCACGAGCGCCCGCCCGTTGGACGACTCGACCGATCGCCTCCCCGGCAAACCGAAGGTGACGATCACGAAGTCCGACTACGTCGACCTCCCGGTGGACGAAGTCGCGAAGAAGCTCTCCGGGCACGGCTTGGAACCCGAGGTGCACTCCGAGGACGGGGGCGCGCCGTTGGAGCCCGAGCGGTGCCTGGTGTCGGACCTGGCGCCGACCGGTGAGGTTGCGATCGGCTCACGGGTCACGGTGACGTGTGTGCCGACTTGACGCTGAAACGGTACGAAAGCGAACGCAAGGCTTGATGGTGAGACCGTTGACGAGGAGCGGGACGAAGCACTGATGAGCACTCCGCGACTGCTCTCCAACCGCTACGAACTGGGTGAGACCCTCGGCTACGGCGGCATGTCGGAGGTGCACAAGGGCCGGGACGTCCGGCTCGGCCGGGACGTGGCCATCAAGGTCCTGCGCGCCGACCTCGCCCGTGACACCCAGTTCCAGGAACGGTTCCGTCGCGAGGCCCAGAACTCGGCGGCGCTGAACCACCCCGCCATCGTCGCGGTCTACGACACCGGTGAGACCCAGACCGAGTACGGCCCGCTGCCCTACATCGTGATGGAGTTCGTCGACGGCCGCACGCTGCGCGACATCGTGAAGACGCAGGGGCCGCTGTCGGGCAAGCGGGCGATGGAGGTCATGGCCGACGTGTCGGCCGCGCTGGACTTCAGCCACCGGCACGGCATCGTGCACCGGGACGTGAAGCCCGCGAACGTCATGATCACCCGGGCGGGCGCGGTGAAGGTGATGGACTTCGGCATCGCGCGCGCGGTGCACGACGGCCAGGCCGCGGTCACCCAGACGGCCGCGGTGATAGGGACCGCCCAGTACCTGTCGCCGGAGCAGGCCCGCGGCGAGGCCGTCGACGGGCGGTCCGACGTGTACGCGTCGGGCTGCGTGCTGTTCGAGCTGCTGACCGGGGAGCCGCCGTTCACCGGCGACTCGCCCGTGGCGGTGGCCTACCAGCACGTGCGGGAGGACCCGAAGCCGCCGTCGGCGCTGAACCCGAAGGTGACGCCCGCGCTGGACGCGATCGTGCTCAAGGCGATGGCCAAGGGACCGGCCAACCGCTACCAGTCCGCCGCGGAGATGCGCGCGGACCTGGTGCGCGTGCTGTCCGGTCAGCGGCCCTCGGCGCCCGCCGTGATGACGGCGGAGGACCGCACCGCGGTGCTCAACCAGACGTCGTCGCCGCGCACCGAGGTCGCGCCGGCCGCCGGCGGTCGGCACCGGCCCTCCGCGCAGCGCGAGGAACCCGCCGAGTACGACCCGCTGGCCGAGGAAGAGGAAGAGCGGCGCGCCCGGCGCAAGAAGGCGATCATGGTCACCCTGGTCGTCCTGCTGTGCATCGCCGTGCTCGCCCTCGCCACGTGGATCACCACCACGCTGCTCAGCGAGAAGGACAACACCGCGGCCACGGACAAGGTCACCGTGCCGTCGTTGGTGGGCAAGGAGCAGTCGGCGGCTCGGGCCGAGTTGGAGGCCAGGCAGTTGACCGTCGAGGTCGTGCTGACGCCGTGCCAGCCGGGTTCCGAACCGGCCTGCAACGCGGACCAGATCGGCAAGGTGGTCCTGACCGACCCGCCCGCCAACCGCGAGGTCGAGAAGCGCAGCTCGGTCAAGCTGGTGATCGGCAAGGGCGCCGACAACGCGCCGGTGCCCAGCGTCACCGGGCTGAGCCCGACCGACGCGCAGAAGAAGCTGGAAGCCGAGGGCTGGGTCTTCCAGCAGGCCACCGAGACCGTCGAGACCGAGGACCCGAACCTGGTCGGCAAGGTCGTCGAGCAGTCGCCGGCTCCCGGCGTCTCGGCGGCCAAGGGCAGCGCGGTCACGGTGACGCTGGGCAAGGCGCCGGAGACCGCGCAGCTGCCGGACGTGACCGGTCAGACGCTGGACAACGCCCGCGCCACGCTCGAGGGCAACGGGTTCAAGGTGCAGACCAAGGACGTCGACAGCCCCGAACCGCTCAACGAGGTCGTGGCCCAGAACCCGGGACCGGGACGGGCGGAGAAGGGCACGCTGGTGACGTTGAGCGTGTCCAAGAACAACCAGTTCATCATGCCCGACCTGCGCGGCCTCACCGAGAACCAGGCGCGCACCAGGCTGAGCCAGGCCGGGTGGACGGGCAACGACCTCACCGTCACCGACAAGGAGACGGTCTCCGACATCAGCCAGAACAACAAGATCCTGGACCAGGAGATCAAGGCGAACGCGCCGGCGGGCAAGAACGCGCGGATCAACGTGATCCTGGCCGAGTTCAAGGTCGGCGGACCCACGTCCACCAGGTAGCCGGACCGCGAAAAGGCCCCCTCCACCTCGGAGGGGGCCTTTCGTCGTCAACGGGCCGGGTCGGCTACTTCCGCCGGGCCGCCGCGGCGAGCTGGCGCATGCCGTTCTCGAGCTGGAGGACGGTGCCCTCGGGCACCTCGAACCCGCACACCGCGAGCCAGTTCGCCAGCATCCGGTGGCCGCCGTCGGTCAGCACGGACTCCGGGTGGAACTGGACGCCCTCGACCGGCAGCTCGCGGTGGCGCATGGCCATGACCACGCCGGACTCGGTGCGCCCGGTCACCTCGAACTCGGCCGGGATGGTGTCGGGCAGCACGGTCAGGGAGTGGTAGCGGGTCGCGGTGAACGGGCTCGGCACGCCGTTGAGCACGCCGCCGCCGTTGTGGTGCACGACGCTGGTCTTGCCGTGCAGCAGCTCCGGCGCGAGGTCGACCGTGCCGCCCCACACCGCGCCGATGGCCTGGTGGCCCAGGCACACCCCGAACACCGGGACGCCGGAGTCCGCGCAGTGGCGGATGACGTCCATGCTCCGGCCCGCCTTGTCCGGCGTGCTGGGACCGGGGCTGACGAGGACGCCACCGACCTCGGCGATCTCGTCCAGCTCGACGGCGTCGTTGCGCCGGACCACGCACTCGACCCCGAGCTGGGCCAGGTACTGGACGAGGTTGTAGACGAAGCTGTCGTAGTTGTCGACCACGAGCACGCGCATGGCGCCAGCGTAGCCGTGACGAACCTCTCGCCAGAAGTGAGCTTAGGCTCACCTAACCTAGTGGTATGACCCGTTCTCTCCGCGTCGCCGTCGTCGGCGCCGGCCCCGCCGGCATCTACGCCGCCGACATCCTGACCAAGTCCGCGGCCGAGTCGGGCGTCGAGGTGGCCGTCGACCTCTTCGAGCGGATGCCCGCCCCGTACGGCTTGATCAGGTACGGCGTCGCACCGGACCACCCGCGCATCAAGGGCATCGTCAACGCCCTGCAGCGCGTGCTGGACCGGCCGGAGATCCGGTTCTTCGGCAACGTCGAGTACGGCGTCGACCTCAAGCTCGACGACCTCAGGCACTTCTACGACGCGGTGATCTTCTCCACCGGCGCGGAGAAGGACCGCCCGCTGGACATCCCCGGCATCGACCTGGACGGCTCCTACGGCGCGGCCGAGTTCGTCTCCTGGTACGACGGCCACCCCGACGTGCCGCGCACGTGGCCGCTGCGGGCGCGCGAGGTCGCCGTCCTCGGCGTCGGCAACGTCGCGCTCGACGTCGCCCGCGTGCTGGCCAAGACCGCCGACGAGCTGCTCAGCACCGACATCCCCGACAACGTGCACGAGGGCCTGAAGCAGAGCCCGGTCACCGACGTGCACGTGTTCGGCCGCCGCGGACCGGCGCAGGCCAAGTTCACCCCGCTGGAGCTGCGCGAGCTCGACCACTCGCCCAACGTCGAGGTGATCGTGCACCCGGAGGGCATCGACTTCGACGCGGCGAGCATGGCGTCGATCCGGTCGAACAAGCAGGTCGAGATGGTGGTCAAGACGCTGCAGGAGTGGGCGATCCGCGACGTCGGCTCGCGTGCCCGCAGGCTGCACCTGCACTTCCTCGAAGCGCCCGTCGAGGTGCTGGGCTCGTCGTCGGTCACCGGCCTGCGCACCGAGCGGATGGAGCTGGACGGCGACGGCGGCGTGCGCGGCACGGGTGAGTTCACCGACTGGCCGGTGCAGGCGGTGTACCGGGCCGTCGGCTACCTGTCCACGCACCTGGTGGACCTGCCGTTCGACCACGCCTCGGGCACCGTGCCGCACCAGGCGGGCCGGGTGCTCGACCTGGACGAGCAGGCGATGACCGGCGTCTACGTCACCGGCTGGATCAAGCGCGGCCCGGTCGGGCTCATCGGGCACACCAAGGGCGACGCGCTGGAGACCGTCACCAGCCTGCTCGCGGACGCGCCGCTGCTGCCGGCCGCGCCGGGCCGCGCGCCCGACGCCGTGGTCCGGTTCCTGGAGCAGCGCGCCGTGCCGTTCACCACCGTGGACGGGTGGCGCCGGCTCGACGCCCACGAGCTGGCCCTCGGCGCCGCGCGCGGCCGTGACCGGGTGAAGGTCGTCGACCGGGCGGAGATGACCGACATCTGCCGGTCATAGGGCTACTGGGGCGTCGTCACGTTGTTGAACGGCAGCTTCGGCTCCGCCCACGGGAACACCACGAACATCAGCAGCGCCACCACCCCGGCCACGAGCACCAGCGCTTCGAGGACGCGCACGGGCAGCGGGCCGGGGAGGTGCCGCCAGATCCACCCGTACATCACTGCTCCTTCATCTCTTCGGGCACGAAACCGGGCGCCTTCGGGTAGCTCATCGTCAGCACCGAGTGCACGATGAGCCGCTGCTTGTCGGAGAACCGCGGGTGGCAGGTGGTCAGCGTCATCAGCGCCGCCTGCTGCGCCGCGGGCACCTCGCCCTCGAAGTAGGGCACGGGGTTGATCACCTCGCCCTGGGTGGGCAGCACGATCGCCTGGCCGACCGCCTTGTCGTACGGCGCGCCCAGCGGCGAGACCTTGGCGCACTTCGGGTCGGACTGCCGCGCCGCCCAGTCCGCCACCTCGCCGGACTTCGGCATCACCCGGTAGACGAACCACTGGGTCTGCGTCTCGACCACGATCGCGTCGCACGAGTTGAGCAGGTCCAGGTCGTTGAAGGGCGCGCCCTTGCCGACCCGGTGGCCCGCGACGGCGAAGTTGCCCGGGTCGCCCGGGAGCGCGGTGCCCTTGTAGTGGCCGGGACCGATCTCCAGGTCCTTGTCGGTGGTGCCCTCGACGATGGAGAACTTGTAGTCCGGGCCGAACACCGGGATGTACATCTTGGCGAACGCCTGGCCGTCGAGCAGCTCGTACTGGGCCTGGCGCTGCTGGTCGGACTCGACCGTGTTCGCGTTCCACTGGTCGTCCAGCGCCTGGGTGGCGTCGTCCTGCTTGCCGGCGGAGATGAGGTCGGTGACGTACACCTCGTAGACCACGAACAGCAGGATGACCAGGCCGGCCGTGATCAGCAGCTCGCCGACGGTGCGGACCGCCTTGCGCGCCGTGCTGTCGGGCGGCGGGCCGGGCTGGTCGTCCTCGTCGTCGTAGTAGTCGTCGTCCTCGTAGTACTCGTCTTCGTAGTCCTCGTACTCGTCGTCGTAGTCGTCCACGGGTGCGATGACCTCGGTGGGCGGGTCGACGGGGCGAGGGCGGCGCGGCGGCGCGGGCGGCCGGGCGCCCGGGGGCGGCGGCAGGCTGCCGGAGAACGCGTTCGTGTAGCGGGTGGCGTCGGCCTCCGGCGGTGCGGGCCGGGGGCGCGCCGCGCCGGGCGGTGGCGCGGCCCCGCCGAGCCGGGCGGCCACCTCGGAGGGGGCGGGCCGGACGGACGGGTCGTCGATCGGACGGCGGCGGCCCGCGGCCGGCGCTTCGTCACGCAGGGCGCGGCGGCCGGCGGGCGGCGGGTCGGCCCGGACCGGCTCGACGTACGAGGTCTCCTCGGCGTGCGTCGGCACGGGCGGCGGCACGTCGTCGCGGCGGGCTCGGCGGCCGGCGGGCGGTTCGGCGCCGGCCGGGTCGACGCGCGGGCCCATCTCGTCACGGCGCGCGCGGCGGCCCGTGGCGGGCGGTTCGGCCGGGGACGGCTCGGCGTACGGCGGTTCGGCCTCGTCACGGCGCGCGCGCCGGGCGACCGGCGGCTCGACCGGGGTCGGTGCGTCGTCCCGGCGGGCACGGCGCACGGCGGGTGGCTCGCCGTAGGGCTCCACCGGCGGCGCGACGTCATCGCGGAGGGCACGGCGGGCGACCGGCGGCTCGGCCTGCGGCAGTTCGACCGGCGGCACGTCGGCACGACGCGCGCGGGCCGGTTCGGCCTCGTCACGACGTGCGCGACGGGCGACCTGGGGCTCGGCCGGCGGTGCCTCGTCGCGGCGCGCCCGGCGACCGGTGGGTGGCGGCTCGACCGGCGGCGGGACGTCGTCGCGGCGGGCTCGGCGGCCGGTCGGCGGCGGCTCCGGGGCGTACGGCTCGGCCTGGTACGGCTCGGCCTGGTACGGCTCGGCAGGCGGCACCTCGTCGCGACGCGCCCGGCGGCCGGTCGGGGGCGGCTCGGGCCGGGGCGGGTAGGACTCCCCCGGACGGCTGAAACCTCCGGCGGGCGTCGCCGGCCGGTCGAGGTCGCCGGAGTGGCCCGCCGGCCGGTCGAACCCGCCCGGCGGCGTCGGCGGGCGGTCGAAACCGCCGGGAGGGGTGACGGGCCGGTTCGGGCCCGCCGGGCGGTCGAAACCACCCGGAGGGGTCGATGGCCTGCTGAAACCGCTTGCCGGCGTGGGTGGACGGTGGCCCGGGAGCGGCGGTTCGCCGGTGACGTGGGGCGGCTGTGGCCTGGGTCGTGGCGGTCGGCCCGGCGGGCCGCCTTGCGGCGGGGGCGGGTCGTAGCTCACCGGAAAACCTCCCAAGCCGAACGTTCCAGGACTACACGGTGCTTCAGGGACCTGCTCGGTTACGTTAACGTGTTCATCCAGCAGTGGACGTGAACTCGCGCCACTGGAGGCCTATCCACCCGTCAGGCGAGGACAGCATGCCCAAGTCCAAGGTCCGCAAGAAGGCCGTCTACACGGCGCCTGCCGATCGCCGCACCCCGGTGAAGGTCAAGGCAGCGGGGCCGTCGCACCCCGTCTACGTCGCCGTGATGCTCGGCATGATGCTGTTGGGGCTGGCGTGGCTGGTGGTCAACTACATCGCGGGCGAGAAGGTCCCGGTGATGATGGACCTCGGGTCCTGGAACTTCGGCATCGGATTCGCCCTGATGATCGTCGGCTTGCTGATGACCATGAAATGGCGCTGACCACGCGCTACGCCAAGTGGCTGACGGCCCGGACGAGCTCCACGTCCGGGCCGTTCCACGTTACCCCGTCGTTCACCCGGTTCACCTGACGGTCACCGAAGCACACGGCTGTAAGTCATCCCCAATGGGGACAACTCCTGTGGACAACTTTGCGCCAATTTGCACAAGCCCCGGTCGGAGGCCCTAGTTGTCCACAAGTGCGGCAGACTCGAAAGCGTGAACCCACCGCGCACCTGGTCGCCCCAACCCGGCCTCGTCGGCCTCGCCTGGGGCCTGGCCGCCGTGTTCCTGCTGGTCACGTTCCTCAGTTCGGACCCCGTCAGCCGGGTGTTCCTGGGCCTCGCCACGCTCGTCCAGCTCGCGCTGGGCGCCTACGGCACTTTTGTGCGCCCCAGGCTGCTGGTGGACGACTCAGGCCTCACCGTGCGCACCCTGAGCGGCGCGCGGCAACTGCCGTGGCACGAGGTGAAGGTGCGCCTGGCCCGCACCCGCAGGCTCGGCCGCGAGACGGCCACGCTGGAGCTGGACTGGCACCGCGGCGAGCACGAGCAGCTGTACGTCTTCACCCCGCTCGACCTGGGCACGGACCCGCGCGACGTGGCGGACGTCCTGCACGCCCTGCGCCCCTGACGAGCCGCTAGAGGTCGAGGACCAGGCCCGGCACGGCGACGTCGGCCGGGTGCCCGGCCGCCTCCAGGTGCTCCGCCGGGTCGACGCCCGGCCACAGGTGCGCCAGCACGAGCCTGCCGACACCGGCCCGGTGCGCGTTCGCGCCCGCCTGCTCGGCCGTCGACAGGTACGGCGCGTTGTCCGCCGGCAGCACGTGCCGGGCGAACGTCGCCTCGGCCACGAACACGTCCGCGTCCCGCGCGAGGTCGACCAGCGCCGGGCTCGGCCCGGTGTCACCCGTGTAGGCGATCACCCGTCCGCCGGCCGTCAGCCGCAGCCCCACGTTCGGCACGAAGTGCGGCAGGTCCCACGTGTCCACCCGGAACGGCCCCACCTCGAACGACCGCTCGACCACGTGCACCGAGCACGCGCGCGCCACGGGCACCTGGTCCAGCGCCAGCACGCGGTCCAAGGCGCCCTCCGGCGCGTGGACGGGCAGCACCGGCGCCGAAGTTCCGAGCGCGCGGGCCCGAAGCAACGGGTTGAGGTCGGCGCAGTGGTCGGGGTGCCCGTGGCTGACCAGCACGGCGTCCACCGCCGCCGCGGGCAGCACCGCCTGCAACGCCGGGAACGTCGCGTAACCCGGGTCCACCAGGAGCGCGAACCCGTCGTGCTCCACCAGGTAGCCGCTGCACGGCTGGGCGGCCGTCGGCCACGCGCCGACACCGCCCAGGACGGTCAGCCGCACCGTCAGGCCAGCTGCCCGGTCCGCACGACCGCCAGCACCGCCAGCAGCACGACCGCGGCGATCACGGCCGCCAGCTGCCAGTTGTTCCGCTTCGCGGCCGGCGCGTAGACCAGCCCGGCCGTCAGCGCCGCGCCGATCACCAGGCCGCCGATGTGCCCGAGCAGGGAGATGCCGGGCAGGGTGAAGCTGAGCACGACGTTCAAGCCGATCACGCCGAGCGCCGGGCCGGGGTTGAGCTTGAGCCGCAGCACCGCCACCAGCATCGCGCCCATCAGGCCGTACACCGCGCCGGACGCGCCGGCCACCACGGTGTCGATCCCGCCGAACAGGTACACCGCGAGCCCGCCGCCGAGCAGCGACACCCCGTACACCGCGGAGAACCGCAGCTTGCCGAACACGGGTTCCAGGTCACGGCCGAGCACGTACAGCGCGATCATGTTCAACGCCAGGTGCAGGGGCCCGAAGTGCAGGAACCCCGACGTCACCAGCCGCCACCACTCGCCGTCCCAGGCGACCGACGGCGTGTACATCACGAGGTCGAGGAACAACGCCGACCGCTGGTTGGTCGCCACGCTGCCCGCCTGGGCCGCCGTGATCGCGAAGAACAGCACGTTCACCGCGATCAGCACCGGCGTGACCACCATGCGCTGGGAGTACTCCGCGCCGACGAACGTGCGCGGCCGGCGCACCGCGGCCCGGCCCTCGTTCACGCAGTCGACGCACTGGTGGCCGACCGACGCCTCGCGGAGGCACTCCGGGCACGCCGGCCGGTCGCAGCGGACGCACCGCAGCCCGGTGGCCCGATCGGGGTGGCGCACGCAGACCGGCAGGTCTGGTCGCGCCCCGATCGGCTCACCGGGCGGCGGGGAGATCGGCGAGTCGGCCACTCAGGCCCGCTCCACCGAGACCTTCTGGATCACCACGTCGGTGACCGGGCGGTCGCCGGCGCCGGTGGGTGCGGCGCCGATCGCGTCCACCACGTTGCGCGACTCCTGGTCGGCGACCTCGCCGAAGATCGTGTGCTTGAAGTTCAGCCACGTGGTCGGCGCGACCGTGATGAAGAACTGCGAGCCGTTGCTGTTGGGCCCGGCGTTGGCCATCGCCAGCAGGTAGGGCTTGTTGAACTGCAGCTCCGGGTGGAACTCGTCGGCGAACTTGTAGCCGGGGCCGCCGCGCCCGGTGCCCGTGGGGTCACCGCCCTGGAGCATGAAGCCCGCGATCACCCGGTGGAAGATCGACCCGTCGTAGAACGGGCCGGAGGTCTCGCCCTTCGCGTTGGGGTCGGAGTAGCTCTTCGTGCCCTCGGCCAGGCCGACGAAGTTGGCCACCGTCTTGGGGGCGTGGTCGGGGAAGAGGTTGACGCGGATGTCGCCCTGCGAGGTGTGCAGGGTCGCCGTCAGCTTGGTCCCGACGAACGATTCGTTGCTGTCTGCCACGCCACCCATCGTGCCATCACCGGGCGAGGTGGTTGGGGAAGGGGCACGATGGGTATTGCCTGGAACGTGACTGACCGACAGCTTCTGGAGCGCGATATGGATGAGGTAGACGCCATGACCCGGGCCGGGGAGTCGGTCGGCAAGGCGGTGCGGGCTGTTCGCCGCAGCGCCGTCCGCGCTGGTCACGTCGGTGCGGACGCGGCTGTTCAACTCGCGGAGCGCGCCGAGGGCAAGCTCGCCGAGCGTGGCGTGACCAAGGACTACGTCCGCGGTGTCGTCGCCGACAAGGCGGGCGCGCTGGTGGAGAAGGCCGAGGAGTACGAGAAGTCCACCAGGCGCGGTCGCAAGCAGCTCGCGAAGAAGGCCAAGGGCGTCCGCAAGGACGTCGTCAAGGCCGCCGAGCGGGCTCGCAAGGAGGCCAAGGTGCGTGCGAAGGACGTGCGCAAGGCCGCGAAGCAGGCGCGCAAGGAGATGGCCGCGGCCAGGCACCCCAAGCGCCGCCGCTGGCCGTGGGTGCTGGGCGTGTTCGCCGCGGCCGCGGTCGCCGGGTACCTCGCGCTGACCAAGCGGCCCCAGGAGGTGCACCTGGAGGAGGACGACGTGGACATCACGTCCGAGCCCACCACGACCGGCACCGCCGAGTCCGTCCGCCCGCACGCGGCCCGCAACGGCCAGGTCTCCGACCAGCACAGCCGCAGCTGACCGGAAGAAGAACACCTTCGCGCCCGCCCCGTCCGGGGTCGGGCGCGAAGTCGTGCGCGCTCACAGCCCGAGGTTGCCCACCACGGTCTCGGCGATCCGCCGGGTCTTGATCGTCTGCTTCTGGTTGCTGGTCACGACCACCGCGTTGCCGCCCTTGGCCACGGCGTACACCGCGCCCGTCGGGGTGGTCAGCGAGCCGCCGCTCCACCCGGCGGGCACCGTCGCCGGGCTCGAGTCGGCAACCGGCGCGGCCCGGTCGACCACCGCCTTCGCGGTCTCCGGCTCACCCCGGAACACCCAGACGGACAACTGCACGTCCGTGGCGTTGGCGTAGAAGAAGCAGGCCGGGTCGGGTTGGCCTGCGGACAGCCGAACCTTCCGCACCAGCTGCCCGTTCGCCTCCTGCACGACCGAAGAGGCCAGGTAGGGGCACTGCCCGTCGGTCGCGGGCTCCGGCGCGGGCGGCGGCCCGACGGGTGTGGTCGTCGTCTTCGCCACTGCGCTGGTGGTCGTCCCGGCGGCGGGAGCGGGGGTCGGCTCGGGGGTCGCGCAGGCGGTCAGCGCGCCGAGGACCAGCAGGGAGGGCAGGGCGGTGAGCAGCACTCGGTTCATAGGGCAGCCAGTCAATCAGATGACGGACAGCGAATCGACAACGTGACCACCTAGGCACGCAACGTAAACCACATTACGGTTGTCTTACCCTGCCGGCCGCCCCTGCAATGTGAGGACTGAGTCAAGATGAACATCTTTGACCGCGGTCGAGACCACGCCATCGCTGTGTTCCGGATTGTCGTCGGTGTGCTGTTCATGTGCCACGGCGCGCAGAAGTTGTTCGGCGTGCTGGGCTCCAAGGGTGCCGTGTCGATCACCGACTGGCCGTCCGGCCCGGCCGGCCTGATCGAGTTCGTCGGTGGCGCGTTGATCGTCATCGGCCTCGGCACCCGGATCGCCGCGCTGATCTCATCCGGTGCGATGGCCTACGCGTACTTCGTCGTCCACCAGCACGCCGGGCTCCTGCCCATCCAGAACAAGGGCGAGCTGGCCGCGGTGTACGCGTGGGTGTTCCTGCTGTTGGCGTTCACCGGTCCCGGCGCTTGGGCCGTCGACAAGGTGATCTCCGCACGGAAGCAGGAACAGGCGCTCGTCAACGCATAGCAGTGGGCAAGACGAGGGCCCGCACCCAGCGGCATTGGGTGCGGGCCCTCACTTGTCGACTTACCGCGAAAGCCACCGCCGGACAGCCCTCACGCAGGGGATGACCCGGCGGTTACACCCCAGTAAACACCAAACGCGAAACTTTCGCGCCCCCACCAACCCGACAAATCGGACTTTTACCCAGCCAAAGGGGAACCGGCGCGCCAAGCGATCTTCGCGGGGCCCGGGGCCTGCGGCCCCGAAAGGGGTCCGGGGGCGAAGCCTCCCGGGCGGGGTGTGGGGGTCGCACCCCCACAAAACACAAGGAGCGAGGTGGCCGACGCTGTTCGTCGGCACACCTCGCCCAGAAGCGGATGGAGACGAGGGGAATCGAACCCCTAACCCCCGCCTTGCAAAGGCGGTGCTCTGCCAATTGAGCTACGTCCCCTCACGGGGCGGCAGACTTACCGCCCTCGCGGGTCAGTCGGTGGGAGCAGTGGCCTCGCGCCACAGGTCCGCGTCGGCCTTGGCCGAGCGGCTGCGCTTGACGAAGAACAGAACCGCACCAGCGACAGCGACAAGTGCGATGATCTTCTTCACGGCGATTCCCCTCTGCAACACCTGTGAACTTCCGGTGGGCCTAGGAGGACTCGAACCTCCGACCTCTTCGTTATCAGCGAAGCGCTCTAACCGTCTGAGCTATAGGCCCTCGGGGCAACGACGGCAAGACTACAGCACCTCCGGTCGCGGCCCCAAATCGGCTGGTCGTAGATCACTCCCGCTCGGACAACGTCACTTCCAGGCCCCCGGCAAGATCGGCCGAGACGTTGTAGACGAACGAGCCGACGGTCGCCAGGGCGGTGAACAGCACGATGTTCACCGCACCCACGATCGCCGCCACGCCGAACACGCGACCGGCGCTGATCAGCGGGTCGCTGCCGGTCTCGTTGCCCTGCAGCAGGTCGCTGGCGGTGTTGTTGATCTTGTCCCAGACGCCCATGCCGTTCAGCACGCCGTACAGCACGCCGACCGCCACGAGCCACACGAAGAACAGCGCCACGCTCAGCACCAGGGCGAGCTTGAGCACCGACCACGGGTCGACCCGCTTCACCTGCAGGCTCGCCCGCCGCGGTCCGCGCCCGGGACGGCGGGCCGACGGCGCGGCGGCGGCCGGACGACCGTTCGCCGCGCCCAGGTTCACCTGCGTGCGGGCCGAACCCGCCGCACCCGGCCCGGCCGCGCCCGGCACCACGGGACGGGCCACCGCCACCGTGTCCGGGTCGCTGGCCGGGTACGCGGGCTGCGACCCCTCGGCCGCCGGGTGCTCCGGCGAGGACATCAGGTCGGCCGGACCGACCTGCTGCGCCTCGGCGTACTGCGCGTCGCTCGTCACCCGCTGCCACGGCGGGGGCGCCGCGGCCTGGTGGCTGTCGTGCTCGGCGGCCGGCCGCTCGACCGTCTCGGTCTTGCCGTCCGCCGTCGTCGCGTCGGCCGCGGGCGTCTCGGCCTGCTCGGACGCCCCCGAGGCGTCGACCGCCGGCTTCTCGGCGCCGGCGGGCTCATCGCCGGCCGCCGGTGTCGGCTCGGCGCCGGGCCGGGTGATCACCGCGGTCTTGTCCTCTGGCTTCTCGGGTGGAGTCACGAGCAGTCCTCAACCTCTCGTTCGCGCTAGTTGGCAGGCTCAGCCTGGTCGCCCTCGGCGGAGTCCACGACCGGACCCGCGCCGGCGGGGTCGACCGTCGGACCCGCTTCGGCGGGGTCCACGACACCGCCGTCACCACTGGTGACGTCCGCGGGCTCGTCGGCGTTGCGCGCCACCGCGATCAGGGTGGTCCCTTCGCCGAGGTTCATCAACCGGACGCCCTTCGTCTGCCGCCCTGCCTTGCGCACCTCCTTGGCGCTGGTCCGGATGACCCCGCCCGAGGAGGTGATCGCGTACAGCTCGTCGTCGACGTCGACGATGAGCGCGCCGACCAGCCTGCCACGCCTGCGGTCGTGCTGGATGGTGAGCACACCCTTCCCACCGCGACCCTGGACGGGGTAGTCCTCGATCGGCGTGCGCTTGGCGTACCCACCATCGGTCGCCACCAAAACAAACAGACCCTCTTGGACGACGCCCACCGACAGCAGCTCGTCCCCGCTGTTGAAGCGCATGCCCAGCACGCCCGAGGTCGCGCGCCCCATCGGCCGCAGCGCCTCGTCGCTCGCGTGGAACCGGATGGACTGGCCGTCGGCCGAGATGAGCTGGAGGTCGTCGGACGCCGAGCACAGCACCGCGCCGACCAGCTCGTCGTCGTCGCGCAGGTTGATGCCGATCAGGCCGCCGGACCGGTTGGAGTCGAAGTCGGACAGCTTCGACTTCTTGACCAGGCCCTTCTTGGTGGCGAGCACCAGGTACGGCGCGACCTCGTAGTTCTTGATCTGGATGACCTGGGCGATCTCCTCCTCCGGCTGGAACGCCAGGAGGTTCGCCACGTGCTGGCCGCGCGCGTTGCGGTTGGCCTCGGGCAGCTCGTAGGCCTTCGCCCGGTACACCCGGCCCTTGTTCGTGAAGAACAGGATCCAGTCGTGCGTGGAGCACACGAAGAAGTGCTGCACGATGTCGTCCTGCTTGAGCTGGGCACCCTGCACGCCCTTGCCCCCGCGCTTCTGCGAGCGGTACAGGTCGGTCTTCGTGCGCTTCGCGTAACCCGTCCGAGTGATCGTGACGACGACGTCCTCGACCGCGATCAGGTCTTCCATCGACACGTCGCCGTCGAACGGCACGATCTTCGTGCGCCGGTCGTCGCCGTGCTTCTCGACGATCGCCAGCAGCTCCTCGCGCACGATCGCGCGCTGCCGCTCCGGCTTCTCGAGGATGTCCTTGTAGTCGGCGATCTCCAGCTCGATCTCGGCCAGCTGGTCGACGATCTTCTGCCGCTCCAGGGCGGCCAGCCGGCGCAGCTGCATCTCCAGGATCGCGTTGGCCTGGATCTCGTCGACGTCGAGCAGCTCCATCAGGCCGGTACGCGCCACCTCGGGCGTGTCCGACCGGCGGATCAGCGCGATCACCGCGTCGAGCTGGTCGAGCGCCTTGACCAGGCCGCGCAGCACGTGGGCGCGTTCCTCGGCCTTGCGCAGCCGGAAGCGCGTGCGCCGGACGATGACCTCGATCTGGTGCTTCACGTAGTGCCGGATCATCTGGTCCAGGCGCAACGTGCGCGGCACGCCGTCGACCAGCGACAGCATGTTCACGCCGAACGAGTACTGCAGCTGGGTGTGCTTGTAGAGGTTGTTCAGCACGACCTTGGCGACCGCGTCGCGCTTCAGCGTGACCACGATCCGCATGCCCGAGCGCCGGTTGGACTCGTCGGCGATGTTCGCGATGCCGGTCAGCTTCTGGTCGCGGACCAGGGTGGCGATGTTCTCCACCAGGTTGTCCGGGTTCACCTGGTAGGGCAGCTCGGTGACGACCAGGATCGTGCGGCCCTTGGCGTCCTCGTCGATCTCCACGACCGCGCGCATCTTCACCGAGCCGCGGCCGGTGCGGTAGGCGTCCTCGATGCCGGCCGTGCCCAGGATCTGGCCGTGGGTCGGGAAGTCGGGCCCCTTGATCCGCTGGATCATCGCCTCCAGCGTCTCCTCCTCGGAGGCGTCCCAGTTGTCCAGCGCCCACACCACGCCGTCGGCGACCTCGCGCAGGTTGTGCGGCGGGATGTTGGTCGCCATGCCGACCGCGATGCCCGAGCTGCCGTTGATCAGCAGGTTGGGCACGCGCGACGGCAGGACCGTCGGCTCCTGGATGCGACCGTCGTAGTTGTCGCGGAAGTCGACCGTGTCTTCCTCGATGTCGGCCAGCATCTGCATGGCCAACGGCGTGAGGCGGCACTCGGTGTTGTGGCTGACGAAGCCGTCGGTGATGAACGCGTGGTCGTCGGTGTCGACCCGCAGGCTGTACACCGGCCGCACACCCGCGTCGGTGACCGACTCGACGGGCGCGTAGTAGAACCGGCCGTCGACCAGCGGCTCGACCACGTCGAGCACCTCGCGGTTCGTGATCCGCGCGGCGATCTCCTCGTAGTCGCGCTCCCACCGCTCGACGCGGTCCACGTTGTGCCGCCGGAGCCAGTCGCGCTCCGTCCAGCGGGTCGCGCCGTGCGCCCGGATGTAGTCGCCGACGAACGGCACGTGGTCGCTGCTCATCGCCCGGCTCTCGAGCGGGAGGGCGTCCAGGATCGCGTTCAGCTTGTCCTGCTTCGCGCCGAGGAAGCCCACGTTGCGGGCGAACAGGCGCGCGTCACGCCGGTTGGTGATGACGACCTTGATCTCGCCGTTCTCGTAGTTCACCAGCGTGCTGACGACGCCGAACTCCAGCAGGAGCTGCTGCACTTCACGGGCCAGCTGCGCGCTGCGGGTCGAGTAGCTGACCTGCACGGAGTTGCGCGGCAGGGCCGACGCCGAGCCGTCACCTTGGAATAGCGAGGCGAGGAACGCCCGCTTGCCAGTCGCCTCCAGCCGCCACACGAACTCGGGCACGCGCTTGGCGGCGCTGCGCAAGTCTGCCAACTCGTGGAGCACGCTCCCCTGGAGCACCGCCCTGCTGAAGCGCAGCTTGTGCAGCACCTTGCCGGTACTGGTGATCTCAGTCCCGATACCGCGACGCTTGCCGACGCACAGGTCGTAAGCACTGACCACCGACTTGAAGTAGTCGGTGTCGGTGTTGTCGAACCCCGCCTGCCCGTTTACGCCCGTCCAGCCCTCCGAGACGAATGCCCCAGCGAGGAACGCGGAGCTGAACTGCTCCGGCGATAGCCCGTCAAGGTCGACTTCTTGCGGCATGCGCTGGAGGACTACGCGGTCGCCCGGCTGGACCTCTTCCAGCAGCTTCCACAGCAGGGTCGGCACGCCGAGCACGTTCACCAGGCACAACACGGGGTGGTTGTGGGTGCCGGCCAGCTCGTAGCCGTTCTTGGTGCGCAGCTTCAGCGTGGGGTGCTCGCCGGAGTGGAACAGCATGTCGGCGCGCACCGGGTTGCCGTTGCGGTCGAGCACCTTCAGGTCGATCGGGTTGTCGCTGTTCGGCTTGGCGTCCGGCACGATGTCGCCGATGCGCGGCGTCGAGCCGTCTGCTAGCCTGATACGGACATCTGAATCGATGCAGTACCTCATGGCGGCTGCCGGGTCGTTGCCGGGAGAGCCGAAGTTGCCCTGGCCGTCGATCAGCGGGTAGCGCTGCGACCACGGCTGGGCGAGGCGGACCAGTGCGTCGTAGATGGCCGAGTCACCGTGCGGGTGGTAGTTGCCCATCACGTCGCCGACGACGCGGGCGCACTTGTTGTAGCTGCGGTCCGGGCGGAAGCCCGAGTCGAACATCGAGTACAGCACGCGGACGTGCACGGGCTTCAGGCCGTCGCGCACGTCGGGCAGCGCTCGTCCCACGATCACGCTCATCGCGTAATCGATGTACGAGTTCTGCATCTCCTGCTGGATGTCGCGCGGCTCGGTGCGGTCTCCACCAGCCGGGGGCAGCGTCGTCTCGCTCACAGTTCTACTTCCTTAGAGGGCACGCCTGCGGGTTCGGGAACGACAGGGGTCAGACGTCGAGGAACCGGACGCCCTTGGCGTTGCGGGTGATGAACGCGCGGCGGGCCTCCACGTCCTCGCCCATCAGCACGCTGAACAGCTCGTCGGCCGTCGCGGCGTCGTCCATGGTCACCTGCGTCAGCACCCGGTTGGCCGGGTCCATCGTCGTCTCCCACAGCTCGGAGGAGTTCATCTCGCCGAGGCCCTTGTAGCGCTGGATGTTGTCGTCCTTGCCGATCTTCTTGCCCGCCGCGAGACCGGCCTGGATGATGCCGTCCCGCTCGCGGTCGGAGTAGGCGTACTCCGGTTCGGCGCGCTGCCACTTGATCTTGTACAGCGGCGGGTTCGCCAGGTACACGTGACCGTGCTCGATCAGCGGGCGCATGAAGCGGAACAGCAGGGTCAGCAGCAGCGTCCGGATGTGCTGGCCGTCCACGTCGGCGTCGGCCATCAGCACGATCTTGTGGTACCGCAGCTTCGCGATGTCGAAGTCCTCGTGGATGCCCGTGCCGAACGCCGTGATCAGGGCCTGGACCTCGTTGTTCTTCAGCACGCGGTCGATGCGCGCCTTCTCCACGTTGATGATCTTGCCCCGGATCGGCAGGATCGCCTGGAACATGGAGTCCCGGCCCTCCTTGGCCGAGCCGCCCGCGGAGTCGCCCTCCACGACGTAGATCTCGCAGTCCTCCGGGTTGGTGGACCGGCAGTCCTTGAGCTTGCCGGGCAGGCCGCCGATGTCGAGGGCGCCCTTGCGGCGGACGAGCTCGCGGGCCTTGCGGGCGGCGATGCGGGCCTGCGCCGACGACACGGACTTGGTGACGATCGCCCTGGCCTCGTTGGGGTGGCGCTCGAACCAGTCGGCCAGGTGCTCGTTGGTCGACTTCTGCACGAAGGACTTGGCCTCGCTGTTGCCCAGCTTGGTCTTGGTCTGACCCTCGAACTGCGGCTCCTTGAGCTTGACCGAGATGATCGCGGCCAGGCCCTCGCGGATGTCGTCGCCGGTGAGGTTGGAGTCCTTCTCCTTGAGCAACTTCTTCTCGCGCGCGTACTCGTTGACCACGCGGGTCAGCGCGGCGCGGAAGCCCTCCTCGTGCGTGCCGCCCTCGTGGGTGTTGATCGTGTTGGCGAACGTGTACACCGACGGCGTGTAGCCGGTGTTCCACTGCATCGCCACCTCGACCTCGAGGTCCTCGCCCTTGGCCTCGAACGAGACGACCTTCTGGTGCACGGCCTCGCGGGTGTGGTTGATGTGGCGGACGAAGTCCTCCAGGCCGCCGGGGTAGTGGAACGTGCGCTCGCGCACGGCCGCCACGTGGCCCTCGGCGTCGGCCTCCTCGTCGCTCGCCTGGACGCGCTCGTCGCGCAGGATGATCGTGAGGCCCTTGTTGAGGAAGGCCATCTCCTGCAGGCGGCGGGAGATCGTCTCGATGTTGTAGTCGGTGGTCTCGAAGATCGTCGGGTCGGCCCAGAACGTGATGGCCGTGCCGGTCTCGTCGGTCGGCGCGCCCTTGGCCAGCTCGTGCGCCGGCTTGGTGTTCTCGAACCGCTGGTTCCACGTGAAACCCTCGGTCTTGACCTCGACGTCGACGGCGGTCGACAGCGCGTTCACCACGGAGATGCCGACGCCGTGCAGACCGCCGGACACCGCGTAGGAGTCGCTGTCGAACTTGCCGCCCGCGTGCAGCTTGGTCAGCACCACTTCCAGCGTGGGCCGCTTCTCGACCGGGTGCATGCCGATCGGGATGCCGCGGCCGTCGTCGATGACCCGGACGCCGCCGTTGGCCAGCAGCGTCACGTCCACGACCGTCGCGAAGCCCGCCATGGCCTCGTCGACCGAGTTGTCCACGACCTCCTGGATCAGGTGGTGCAGACCGCGCTCGCCGGTGGAACCGATGTACATGCCTGGCCGCTTGCGGACCGCTTCCAGGCCCTCCAGGACGGTGATCGAGGACGCGTTGTACTCATTCTTCTTGGCTGCCACGGGCCTGGTGTCTCCTCGGACTTCACGCGACTGGGACCGTCGCCGGGCGACGCTGGGTTGCGCTACCCCACGATTCTACCGGGGCATACCGACAGAAACCCACTTAGGACACCCCTGGTTTGCTCACAGGCGGCCCGAAGTGAACGCAGATGGGTGCCGACCGCTGGTCACGGGGTCAAAATCGACTGGTGAGCGCTCACCGCGCCACAGGATCGCCGCTGCGGCCCTGGCGCTCGTCACCCGTAGGTGTCACGTGGTCCGCGGCCCGGAGCGTGCCTGGGGCCGTAGCGCCAACTGGGCGCCGCCGGACCCTGGACCTTCAGGTTCTTCACCACGCCGTGGCCGACCCCCGCCGCGATCCGCTTGAGCAGGTCGCGCTGGAGCAGCCGCAGCTGCGTGGCCCACGCCGTCGAGTCGGCCTGGACGGTCAGTTCGCCGTCACTCAGAGCTACCGGCTGCGCGTGCTCGGCCACGTCCTCGCCGACCAGTTTCGGCCACCGGGCGAACACCTGGCCACCCGCCAGCCGGTCGGCCCACCCGCGGTCGGCGGCGATCCTCGACGCGAGCCTGCCGAGCGGTTGCGGGTCGCGGTCGTCGGGGCCCGGCCCGGACCAGCGACGACGCCGGCGGCGGGCGGTCGCACCCGTCCCACCCTTGCGCACGCCCCGTACCCCGCGCTCCTTGGCGGAGGCGCGAGCCGCTTCCAGGGCGGCCCGGGCGAGGTCCGGACCCCGCAAAGCACCCTCTTGTGTACTACCGGCTGTGGATATGTCCGGTTCTCGAGCCGAGTTATCCACACCATCCACAGGGTTGTCCCCAGATGTGCGTCGGGTCACACCCGTTCGGGGCAACTCGTCAGACACGGTGCACCTCCCCGTGGCGAACGTCGAACCGCAGCCCGTCCAGCTCCTCGGGCACGTCCTCCGCGACCGCCGCCGTGATCAGCACCTGCTCCGCGCCGGCGGCCACCTTCGCCAACTGGCGACGCCTGCCGCGGTCCAGTTCGGCGAACACATCGTCCAGCACGAGGACCGGTTCGGCCCCCTCGACACGCAGCAACTCGTACCCGCCGAGACGCAGGGCCAAGGCGAAGGACCATGACTCACCGTGACTGGCGTAGCCCTTCGCAGGCAGCTCGCCGAGCGCCAGGTCAAGGTCGTCGCGGTGCGGCCCGACCAGGCACACGCCCCGCTCGACCTCCTGGGGGCGCACCCGGTGCAGCTCGGCGAGCAACGCGTCCTCCAGCACGTCCCGGTCGTGCGACTCCGGGAACGCCTCGCCCAGGCTCGACCGGTACGCGATCCGCGCGGGCCGGGACTCCGGCGCCACCTCCGCGTACGCCGCCGCCACGTGCGGCGCGATGTCCGCGACCAGGTCCAGCCGCGCGGCCAGCAGCTCCGCGCCGTGCCGGGCCAGGTGCCCGTCCCACACGTCGAGCGTGCTGATGTCGGCGTTGCGCGCCGCGCGCACGGTCTTGAGCAACGCCCCCCGCTGCTTGAGCACGCGTTCGTAGTCGCTGCGCACCCCGGCGTACCGCGGCGCGCGCGTCGTCAGCAGCTCGTCGAGGAACCGCCGGCGCTCACCGGGGTCGCCGCGCACGAGCGCCAGGTCCTCCGGCGCGAACAGCACCGTCCGCAGGATGCCGAGCACGTCGCGCGGGCGCGGCACCGGGCCGCGGTTGACCCGCGCCCGGTTCGCCTTGCCCGGCGTGATCTCCAGCTCGACCAGCAGCTCGCGCCCCTCGTTGACCACCGCCGCGCGCACCACCGCGCGCGGGGCGCCGTGCCGGATCAGCGGAGCGTCCGTGGCCACCCGGTGCGAACCGAGGGTGGCCACGTACCCCAGCGCCTCGACCAGGTTCGTCTTGCCCTGGCCGTTGCGCCCCACCAGCACGCTCACCCCCGGCTCGAACACCAGGTCCGCGTGCTCCCACGACCTGAAGTCGGTGACTTGCAGGTGCCGGACGTACAACTCGTCAGCTCTGGGTCGAGCCGGAACCGGACGAAGGACCCGCGGCCTGCACGGCGTGGCCGCCGAACTGGTTGCGCAGCGCAGCGACCGCGCGCATCGCGGGCGAGTCGTCCTGCCTGGACGCGAACCGGGCGAACAGCGCGGCGGAGATCACCGGCGCGGGCACCGCGTGCTTGATGGCCTCCTCGACGGTCCACCGGCCCTCGCCGGAGTCCTCGACGTGACCGCGCAGGTCGTCCAGCTCCGGGTCCGACTCCAGCGCGCGGACCAGCAGGTCCAGCAGCCACGAGCGGACCACGGTGCCGCGCTGCCACGCCTTGATCGTGGCCGGCACGTCGTCCACCAGCTTGGAGGCCTCCAGCAGCTCGAAGCCCTCGGCGTAGGCCTGCATGAGGCCGTACTCGATGCCGTTGTGGACCATCTTCGCGAAGTGGCCGGCGCCGACGCGGCCCGCGTGCGCGAAGCCCTCCTCGCGCGGGCCCTCCGGGCGCAGGGCGTCGAAGATCGGCATGGCGCGCTCGACGTGCTCGGCGTCGCCGCCGACCATCAGCCCGTAGCCGTTCTCCAGGCCCCACACGCCACCGGACACGCCGGCGTCCACGTAGCCGATGCCCTTGTCGCCCAGCGCCTTGGCGTTGATCTCGTCGTCGGTGAAGCGCGAGTTGCCGCCGTCGATCACCAGGTCGCCCGGCTGGAGCAGGTCGCCGAGCTCGGCGATCGTCTGCCGGGTGATGTCACCGGCGGGCACCATGACCCACACCAGGCGGGGTGCGGCGAGCTTGCCCACCATGTCGGCGAGCGAGTCGGCGTCGGTGACTTCGGGGTTGCGGTCGTAGCCGACCACCTCGTGCCCCGCGCGGCGGATGCGCTCGCGCATGTTGAAGCCCATCTTGCCGAGGCCGACGAGTCCGAGCTGCACGGTCGTTCCTCTTCCCTAGCGTCTGTGGATGGCGTGGTGGATCAGCCGGGCAGGCGCACGGGCATCAGCAGGTAGAGGTAGCCCGGCGCCACGTTCCCATCCTCGTCCACCGGCTTGAGCAGTGCGGGGCGACTGGGTGTGGTGAAGGACAAGTGCGCCCGCGGCGTGCGGACGGCCTGGAGCCCTTCGAGGAGGTACGTCGGGTTGAACGCGATGGTGACCGGGTCGCCGGTGTAGTCGACCGGCAGCTCTTCCTCGGCGCTGCCCTCGTCGTCGCCGCCCGCGGACAGGCGCAGGCCGTTGTCCACGAACTCCAGCCGGACCTGCGTGCCGCGTTCGGCGACCAGCGACACGCGCTTGATCGCCTGCACCAGCGCGTCGACCTCGATGATCGCGGCGGCCGAGTGCTCGGTGGGCAGCAGCTGGCGGTACTTCGGGAAGTCGGCGTCGAGCAGCCGGGTGGTCGTGCGGCGGTTCGTGCCGGACAGGCCGAGCAGGCCGTCGTTCGCGGCGAGGGACAGCTCGATCTTCGCGCCGGACGCGCCCAGCGTCTTCGCGGCGTCGTTGAGGGTCTTCGCCGGCACGAGGACGGCGACGTCGCCGAGCGCCTCGTTCGGCTCCCACGGGAACTCGCGCATGGCGAGCCGGAAGCGGTCGGTGGCGACCAGGGTCACCTTGCCCTCGCCGATCTCCAGCCGGACGCCGGTCAGCATCGGGAGCGTGTCGTCCTTGCCCGCCGCGACGGCGACCTGGTTCACGGCCTCGCCGAAGACCTCGCCCGGGAGCTCGCCGGCCAGCTGCGGCATGGACGGCAGCTGCGGGTAGTCCTCGACCGGCATGGTCGGCAGGCTGAACCGGGCGCTGCCGCACGAGATCGTCATCCGGGAGCCGTCGACCGCGATCTCGACCGGGTGGTTCGGCAGGGCCTTGGTGATGTCGGCCAGGAGCCGTCCGCTGACGAGCGCCTTGCCCCCGTCGGCGATCGTGGCCGGGACGCCGCACTGGGCGGACACCTCGTAGTCGAACCCGGAGACGGTCAGCGCCTCGCCGGAGCCGTCCTCCGCCCCGGCGTCGAGCAGGATTCCGCCGAGCACCGCGACAGGCGGCCTGGACGGCAGGCTGCGGGCGACCCAGGCGACGGCGTCGGCCAGGCCGTCGCGCTCGACGCGGATCTTCATGAGGCGTCCTTCCTCAAGTCGGCATGACCAACAACAGCATGCGTTGCGGTGGGGGTTGGGGAGCCGCGGCCCTCGCCGGATCTTCCGACCCTCGGCGCGGAGGCTCCCCACCGTAGAGCGTCGGCCCGGTCCTCGTCACCTCGGGGCTGCCCGGGGACGAGGCGCTGCCGAGCGTTCGTCCCCGGGCTCGACCGCCGGCTGTTTTTTCTTTGTTCTTCATCTTCAAGGGAAGACAACAGCAACAGCAGTAGGGGCTGTGGATTGTGTGGACAACCCCGGTTTCCGCAGCGTGTCGCCCGCTTGGAGGTGTGGATGGACACGGGGTGTCACCCGGGGACAAGTCGGCGCACCCGGGGAGAACTATCCGGCTCGTCCGTTCGGTCCACAGGCGGGCCGAGTTGTCCCCGGGTTAATCCCCGGGTGTGGGCCGGGTTGTACCCGGGTGCTGCACAGGGTGATGGTGGGCCGAATCTCCCCCGACGGGGCACTTCTCCGGGCCTGTGGACAACTTTTCGCCCGCCGTTCACCAGCGACGGCACCTGCGACGGGGCCGTTGGGCCGCACCGAGAACGCCCTCTACCCGGCCCCGGTGGGGCGGGGGTACCTCACACGGGTGACACGAAACGACCCCCGTTGGTCCCGGCCCCCACGCCCGGGTGTCGCGGCCTCCTCGGGGCCTGTCGGTGGGGTGCCGCGGGCGCGGCACCCGGGTGCCGGCGGCGGATCCGGATCGCACCCGGGTGCGGTGTGGGTCGCACCCGGGTGCGACGGCGGCACCCGGGTGCGAGGAGGAGCGGACCGCGGCACCCGGGTGCGACCCGGATCCGCGGCGGACGATGTCCGGCCGACCGCCACCCGCCGAGCCACCTGCCCGCCGAGCACGCCGGCCGCCCGCCGAGCCGGCTGCCGGATGGCCGTCGACTGGGTGCCCGCGACCGCACGCCGGCCCGACTGCTGGGGGGCGTGCCGGGACGCCGCCATGGCGGTCTGCCGGATGCGGGCGGCCGGGTACGGCGGATGCGAGGACGGCTGTCGACCGCCGGAGCGGTGGGGCCGGGGTGGGAGAAGCCGGGTCCGCCGGGATGCGCGGCGCCGGGTGCAGGAGGTCCAGGCGCGGTTGAGGGGCGTCCGGCGCTTGGACCGAGCTGACCGTCAGGCGCGGCGGCGGGAGGGTGGGCGCAAGCGTTTGCGGGTCAGGGGGTGTGGCGGGCGCGCTGCTTGATGCGCGACGTCAGCTCCTGCACCTGCTCGTACACCCGGCGGCGCTCGGCCATCTCCTTGCGGATCTTCTTGTCCGCGTGCATGACGGTCGTGTGGTCGCGGCCGCCGAACGTCTGGCCGATCTTCGGCAGCGACAGGTCCGTCAGCTCGCGGCACAGGTACATGGAGATCTGCCGCGCCTGGGCCAGGACCTTCGTCTTGCCGGGCCCGCACAGGTCGTCTATAGACACGGAGAAGAACTCCGCGGTGACCGCCATGATCGTGGGCGCGGTGATCTCCGGGGCGTGCGAGTCCGGGATCAGGTCGCGCAGGACGATCTCGGCCAGCTGCACGTCGACCGGCTGCCGGTTGAGCGAGGCGAACGCGGTGACGCGGATGAGCGCGCCCTCGAGCTCGCGGATGTTCCGCTCGATCCGGGCCGCGATGAACTCCAGCACCTCGGCGGGCGCGGCCAGCCGGTCCTGCGCGGCCTTCTTGCGCAGGATGGCGATGCGCGTCTCCAGCTCGGGCGGCTGGATGTCGGTGATGAGGCCCCACTCGAACCGCGTCCGCAGCCGGTCCTCCAGGGTCTCCAGCCGCTTGGGCGGCCGGTCGGAGGACACCACGATCTGCTTGTTCGCGTTGTGCAGCGTGTTGAAGGTGTGGAAGAACTCCTCCTGCGTGCCTTCCTTGCCCTCCAGGAACTGGATGTCGTCGACCAGCAGCACGTCGATGTCCCGGTACCGGCGTTGGAAGGCGACCTTGCGGTCGTCACGCAGGGAGTTGATGAAGTCGTTGGTGAACTCCTCCGTCGACACGTACCGCACGCGCATGCCGGGGAACAGCCGCTGGGCGTAGTGCCCGACCGCGTGCAGCAGGTGCGTCTTGCCGAGCCCGGACTCACCCCAGATGAACAGCGGGTTGTACGCGCGGGCGGGCGCCTCGGCGACGGCCACCGCGGCGGCGTGCGCGAAGCGGTTGGACGCGCCGATGACGAAGGTGTCGAAGTTGTACTTCTCGTTCAGCCTGGTCTGCGAGGCCACCGGGTTGGCGGGCCGGGTGTAGGGCATGCCGCTCGGCGCGGCGTGACCACCGCTGAACGTGGGCCAGATCTCGGTGACGGCGGCGAGCGCCTCGCCCTCCTCGTCGACCTCTTCGCCTTCGCCCTCGGTGTCGCCCTCGGTCTCCGCGTCGAAGGCCGGCACACCGTTGATGGGCACGGCGCCGGGCGGCGGTCCGGGGACCGGTCCGGGCACGGGCACGGCCACCGGGATCTGCGCCGTCGGCGGGTCGGGCGAGTCGACCTTCACGGCCAGCGAGACGGCTCGGCCGAGCCGGCGGGAGAGGGCGGCGGTGATCGGTTCGCGCAGCGCGCGCTCGATGGCTTCCTTGGCGAAGTCACTCGGCGCGGCGAGCAGCGCGGTCCCGTCGAGCAGCCCGATGGGCCGGGTCACGCGCATCCAAGCGCGCTGTTGGGGGGACAACGTGCTGGCTGCGAGCTCCTGCACGACCTGCTCCCACACGAGACCCAGATCGGTCTGGTGGTCGGACACCTCCGCGCTCCCCTCCCCTCGGTGACGTCTCCGCGGTCAGTCCCCGGGGAACTTCCACGACGTGGACACGGAGAATAGAGGCATCCACAGAGTTATCCACAACTGTGCACGAACGCGGCCCGGAGCGCAGCGGATCCCCCCGTTGCTCCCGAGCACCTGCGGCCGGCGTGGCGGGGGCTGTCGTCCCTCGTGCAACCCGGCCCGCGCCAACCCGCATCACCCGCGAAGGCAGCACGCTAACAAGGTGCGGGCCTTGCCACAAGGCGTACCGCCGCGCAAGCCCTTTCCGTGCCTGGAACGCCGCCCGGCCCGCCCCGGGTGCCACCCCGATTTGGCCCGCGCCCCCGGGGCTGCGTACCCTCGTAACCGTCTCCCGCTTGCGTGGGGTGCTTTTCGCGCGCCTAAGGCTTGATCGCTGGGGACAACCACAGACCTGCTTGGCAGTTAAGCACCGGGAGTCCGACCGTGAGCAAGGGTAAGCGCACCTTCCAGCCCAACAACCGCCGCCGTGCCAAGACCCACGGGTTCCGGCTGCGCATGCGCACCCGCGCCGGTCGCGCCATCCTGGCCGCGCGCCGTGGCAAGGGCCGCAAGCAGCTGTCCGCCTGATCGCCGCAGCGCCGTGCTACCCGCGGCCAATCGGCTGACCCGCAGCCAGGACTTCGGCCTGGTGGTCCGCCGAGGCCGCCGGGCCGGCCGGTCCCGGCTGGTGGTGCACGTCCTGACGTCGGCGCAGCCCACCTTGGACCCGTCCAAGGTGGGCTTCGTCGTGAGCAAGGCCGTGGGCAACTCCGTGGTCCGGCACCGCGTGAGCCGCAAGCTCCGGCACGTGGTCCGGGACCGGCTCGACGTGCTGCCGCCCGGAACTTCACTGGTCGTGCGCGCGTTGGCACCGTCAGCCGATGCGGACAGCGCCGAGCTCGGCCGTGACCTCGACGCGGCGCTGCACAAGGTGCTGCGATGACGACCGTCCAGGTGAGCCCCGTCGTGCGGGTGCTGCTGCTACCGGTGCGCTTCTACCGGAAGTTCATCTCACCGGCACTGCCCCCGACCTGCCGTTTCCACCCGAGTTGCAGTGCGTACGCGGTGGAGGCGTTGACCGTCCACGGTGCGTTGCGCGGATCCTGGCTGACCCTGCGCCGGCTGGGTCGCTGCGGACCCTGGCACCCTGGTGGCCTGGACCCGGTTCCGCCGAGGCGAAACGCGGTCCCCGACCTTCCTGCCGAGGAGTAGCTAGTGCTCAACTTCATCTACTACCCGGTGTCCTTCATCCTGTGGTGTTGGCACTGGGTGTTCGGCCACATCTTCGGCGAGTCGAGCGGGTTCGCGTGGGCCCTGGCCGTGGTGTTCCTCGTCTTCACGCTGCGCGCGATCCTGTTCAAGCCGTTCGTCGGCCAGGTCCGCTCGATGCGCAAGATGCAGGAGTTCGCGCCCGAGCTGCAGAAGATCAAGAAGAAGTACGCGAACGACAAGCAGCGCCAGGCGCAGGAGATGCAGAAGCTCCAGTCGGAGCACGGCGTCAACCCGCTGGGCGGCTGCCTGCCGATGCTGGTGCAGATCCCGGTCTTCATCGGCCTGTTCCACGTGCTGCGCTCGTTCCGGCCCGGCTGGGGCGAGGTCTACTTCTTCGACGCGCAGGGCGTGGAGTCGTTCGTCAACGCGAAGCTGTTCGGCGCGAACCTGTCGACCTTCATCACGATGCCGGCCCAGGAGCTGGAGCAGTTCGCCACCAGCCGCAACGCGGTGCTGCTGGTCTCGATCCCGTTGATGATCATCGCCTCGATCGCGACGCACTTCACCGCGCGGCACTCGGTGGCCCGGCAGACGCAGGCGGCGGCGGACAACCCGCAGACCGCGATCATGAACAAGCTGACGCTCTACATCTTCCCGCTCGGCGTGCTCGTCGGTGGTCTCTTCTTCCCCGTCGCGATCCTGCTCTACTGGCTGAGCAACAACGCGTGGACGCTGGGCCAGCAGTACGTCGTGTACCACCGCATCGACCGCGAGGAAGAGGCGAAGAAGGTCGAGGCCACCGCGCAGCGGTCGGCGCTCGCGCCGAAGCCGGGCGTGAAGCCCGCGACCAAGCCCAAGCCCGGCCAGAAGCCGCAGCCGCAGCGCAAGCCCGCGGGCGCCCAGCCCGCCTCCGGTGCTGCCTCCGAGGCCAAGGCCACCCCGGACGCGAGCGAGTCGACGCCGACCGCGAAGCCGTCCACCGAGGTTCCCGGTCTGAGCCCAGACCGATCCCCAGGCAAGAAGCAGGGCAACAAGAAGCGTCGTTGACCCTGGAGAGGAGACATCGTGTCGGAGACGTTGCAGGCGGCCGACGTGGACGCACCGGAGGCCGACAAGGCTCCGCCGGCGCGCTCGGGGAGTTCGGAGGACCTGCTCGTCCAGGAGGGCGACATCGCCGGGGACTACCTCGAGCGGCTGTTGGACCTGCTCGACTACGACGGCGACATCGACCTCGACGTCGAGGCGGGTCGGGCGATCGTGAGCATCGACGGCGGTGACGACCTGGAGAAGCTGGTCGGTCCCCGCGGCACGGTCCTGGAGTCGTTGCAGGAGCTGACCCGGCTCGCGGTGCAGCAGGAGACGGGTGTGCGCAGCCGCCTCATGCTCGACATCGCCGGGTGGCGCGCCGGACGACGTGCCGAACTCGCCGACCTCGGCCGGACCACGGCGGAGAAGGTGGTGGCGACGGGTGAGAAGGTGCGGCTGCACCCGATGACCCCGTTCGAGCGGAAGGTCGTGCACGACGCCGTCGCCGCCGTGGCGGGCGTGCACAGCGAGAGCGAGGGCGAGGAGCCCCAGCGCCGCGTGGTGGTGCTGCCGAAGCCCTGAGCGGGTGCTCGAAGCGGTTTGGCCGAACGGCCCCGGTCCCCTGGTGGGACCGGGGTCGTTCTCGTGGGTGGGCGGTCGGTGGGTGGGGTTAAGAAGACTCGATCAGGTAGCGCTCGTCGGTGATCTCCCGGCCCCAGAGGGTCGGGTCCGTGAGCGGGTGGACGTTGCCCTCCCCCAGCAGCGCCACGCACTCGGCGGCGGTGAGGCCGGCGCCGGTGGACCAGCGGCCCTCGATCAGGATCAGGCGGCCGTTCGGCTTGAGGAGCGCGCGCCACCGGTCGAGTGCGGCGGCCGGGTCGGGCAGCGCCCAGAGGACGTGCCGGGCCAGCACGACGTCGAAGCTGCCCGGCGGGTACGGCGGGTCGGCCGCGTCGCCCTGGCGGAAGTCGACGCCGGGAGCCTTGGCGCGGGCCGCCGAGAGCATCCGTTCGGAGAGGTCGAGGCCGCTCGCGTGGTGGCCGGCCTCGGCGAGCAACGCGGTGAGGCTGCCCGTGCCGCACCCGAGGTCGACCACCGCGGCGGGAGCGGGTGGGAGCCGTGGGAGGAGCACGTCGGCCCACGCCTGACGGACGGACGGGTCGCGCAGTCCGTGGTCGGCGTCCTCGTCGAACGTCGCGGCCTGGGCGTCCCAGAACCGGGCTTGGGCGAAGGTGGTCAGCCACGCGCGCTGCTCGTCGGTCTCGGGCACGTCCCGGCCGCGCGCCTCGGAGATCGCCTGCCACGCCGCTTCCGGTGACGCGCCGTCCATGACGAGGAGCGCGCCGGCGAGCAACGAGGAGCGGCCGATCCCGCCCCAGCAGTGGACGACGACGTGCCGGCCCGCGCGCATGTCGCGGAGCACGGGGTCGAGGTCCGGAGTGGTGGCGGGGATGCCGAAGTCCGGGATCGGCAGCCAGTGGAAGGCGATGCCGGCGTCGCGGGCGGCCTCGGGTTCGTCGGTCAGGTCGAGCTCGGCCAGCTCCGTCTCGGTGAGCGCGCACACGATCACCTCCACGCCGGCCGCCGCGAGGTCGGCGATGTGCTGGAGGCCGTAGGGGTGACCCATCGTGCTCAGCACCCCCGGTCTGATCTTGTACATCCCTGTCTCTTCCCCTCGTCGTGTTTCACGTGAAACGGTCGCGGCATGACTGGGAACATCCGCAAGCTCCGCGTCGCCGCCTACGCCGTGATCATCGAAGACGGCCGGCTGCTCCTCTCCCGCTGGCTCGGACCGGACCGGCCGATGTGGATCCTGCCCGGCGGCGGGCTCGACCACGGTGAGGACCCGTACGACGCGGTGGTCCGCGAGGTGTTCGAGGAGACCGGCTACCGGGCGGAGGTGGACCGGCTGCTCGGCATCCAGAACGTCCACGGTCCGCTGGCGCGGGACGGGGTCGACTTGGACTACCACCGCATCCGGATCATGTACGAGGCGCACGTCGTCGGCGGCGAGCTGACGTTCGAGGTCGGCGGGAGCACGGACCAGGCGGCGTGGTTCCCGCTCGAGGAAGTGCCGGGGTTGGATCACGTCGAGTCGGTCGACTACGCGTTGGAGCTCCTCCGGGTGCTCCCCAAGGACGGTCGGATTGAAAGTTTCACGTGAAACGCGACTCGGATTTGGCGTGTCGCCGGGGTGATCCGTCATAGTGGGGACCGGCACATCTCGTGGGGCTCATCGCCTCCTTGGCGAGACGCCCACCCCATCGCCCACACCCGGCCGCCGCCGGCGTCTGGTGTGGTTTCACGTGAAACGTCCCGGACGGAGACATGGCCGCAGAGGTGGAAGACCGCGCGAAGAAGGTCTTCGGTGACCACTACGACAAGGCGGTCGCCTTCACGGCACTGCTCACCGAGCACGGCGTCGAACGCGGGCTCATCGGCCCGCGGGAGGTCGACCGGCTCTGGGAGCGGCACATCCTCAACTCGGCCGTCGTGGCGGAGTTGCTGCCCCAGGGCTCGCGCGTCGTGGACGTGGGCTCGGGCGCGGGCCTGCCGGGGATCCCCCTGGCGATCGCGCGGCCGGACCTGGAGCTGACGCTCCTGGAGCCGATGGCACGGCGGGTGGCGTGGCTGACCGAGTGCGTCGACGCGCTCGGGCTGAACGTCGCCGTGGTGCGTGGCCGGGCCGAGGAGCCGCCGGTGCGGGAGCAGTTGGGTGACAGCGACGTCGTGACGGCGCGCGCGGTGGCCCCGCTGGAACGGCTGACGCGGTGGTGCCTGCCGCTGCTCCGGCCGGGTGGACGTCTGGTCGCTCTCAAGGGCGAGAGCGCCGCGGAAGAACTGGAACGCGACGCCGAGGCGGTGCGCCGGGCCGGAGGGATCCGACCGCGCGTCATCACCTGCGGTGGTGAAGTACTCGAACTGCCGACGACGGTCGTGCTCGTGGAGCGCGATGAGCAGGCGAGCCGCCGTGAAGGCGCGCGTCGCAGAAGGAAGGATCGGTGAACGTGTACCCCGACCCCCTGCAACCGGTGTTCCAAGCGGCCGGTGTTTCACGTGAAACCGAACCCGAAGGCGTGGTGGGCGCGGGTGAAGTGCTCCGTCCCGCATCCGAGTCGAACTTGGCAAACAACGTGGAACCGGCAGGAGACAGCACCGTGTGGACCCCCATCGCGGAAGAAGCGGCACGCGCCACCCGCGTCCTGCACCCCGACTCCCTCCAACTCCCCCGTCCGGACCGGCGCCGGGTCATGGTGGTCGCCAACCAGAAGGGTGGCGTCGGCAAGACCACGAGCACGGTGAACCTGGCCGCCGCGCTCGCCATCCACGGTCTCAAGGTGCTCGTCATCGACCTCGACCCGCAGGGCAACGCGAGCACGGCGCTGGCCGTCGAGCACCGCTCCGGCACGCCGTCGGTGTACGAGGTGCTCATCGGTGAGCTGTCCGTGGCCGAAGCGGCTCAGGTCAGCAACCAGTCCCCCAACCTGTACTGCGTGCCGGCCACGATCGACCTGGCGGGCGCGGAGATCGAGTTGGTCTCGATGGTCGCCCGCGAGTCGCGGCTGAAGGAAGCGCTGAGCCCCGAGGCGCTGGACTCCATCAAGCCGGACTACGTGTTCATCGACTGCCCGCCGTCGCTCGGCCTGCTGACCGTCAACGCGATGGTCGCCGCGCAGGAGGTGCTGATCCCGATCCAGTGCGAGTACTACGCGTTGGAGGGGTTGGGTCAGCTGCTGCGGAACATCGAGCTGGTGCAGGCGCACCTGAACCCGACGCTCAACGTGTCCACGATCCTGCTGACGATGTACGACGGCCGCACGAAGCTGGCCGACCAGGTGACCAGCGAGGTGCGCGGCCACTTCGGCGACACGGTCCTCAAAACGGTGATCCCGCGCAGCGTGAAGGTCTCCGAGGCACCAGGATTCGGTCAGACGGTGCTCACCTACGATCCCGGCTCACGGGGCGCGATGAGCTACCTCGACGCGGCACGGGAGATCGCCGAGTTCGGCGCGGAGATGGGGTCGGCATGACGGAACAGCGCAAGGGTGGCCTCGGCCGCGGGCTCGCGGCCCTGATCCCGAGCGGCCCACCGCCCGGCACACCGTCGCCGTCGCCGGCGCGGTCGGGTTCCAACGGGTCGGCGAACGGGTCGTCCAACGGGGCGTCCACCCCTGCGCCCTCCCCTGGCCCGACCGGGGAGGTGGCCGGCGCGGTGTACCAGGAGCTGCCGGTCACGGCTATTCGAACGAACCCGAAGCAGCCGCGGCAGGTGTTCGACGAAGAGGCGCTGCGGGAGCTGGAGCACTCGATCCGCGAGTTCGGGCTGATGCAGCCCATCGTGGTGCGGGCGACCGGGACCGACACCTACGAGCTCGTCATGGGCGAGCGGCGGTGGCGGGCGACCCAGCTGGCGGGGTTGAAGACGATCCCGGCGATCGTCCGGCACACGGCCGACGACGTGATGCTGCGTGACGCGCTGCTGGAGAACATCCACCGCGTGCAGCTGAACCCGTTGGAAGAGGCGTCCGCCTACCAGCAGCTGCTGGAGGAGTTCGGGGTGACGCACGAGGAGCTGGCCGACCGGATCGGCCGGAGCCGGCCGGTGGTGACGAACACGATCCGGCTGCTGAAGCTGCCGCTGCCGGTGCAGCGGCGGGTGGCGGCCGGGGTGCTGTCGGCGGGGCACGCCCGGGCGTTGTTGGGGGTCGAGGACCCAGGGGTGCAGGAGGAGCTGGCTGCCCGGATCGTCGCCGAGGGCATGTCGGTCCGGGCTACCGAGGAAGCGGTGACGCTGGCCAAGGGCGCGGAGCCGGCCAAGGCGAAGGCCGTGCGGCGCAAGCCGATGCAGGCGCCCGGGTTGCAGGAGCTGGCGGAGCGGTTGTCGGACAACTTCGACACTCGGGTGAAGGTCGAGTTGGGGCAGCGGAAGGGGCGGATCGTGGTGGAGTTCGGGTCCGTCGACGATCTGGAGCGGATCATTCAGCTCATGTCGCCGGAGGCTGGGCAGAGGGAGCGGTCGGGGCCTGGGTCGGTGTGACGGGTTGAGGTGAGGCCGGGGTCGGTGTGACTGCTCGGGGCGGGTTCGGGTCGGTGGTCACGCTCAGGTCCGGCTGCTCGGGTCAGGTCCGGCTCGATTTGACATGGGGCCCGTACGGGCACTCCAGGCAGGCCAAAGCCGGCAGGCCCGGCGGGGAAAAGCGTCCCGCCAGGCCTGCCGGCTTCGACCAGCCTAAAGCACCCGAACCCATGTCAAATCGGGCCTCGGTGGGGTGCGCTGCGGGTCCGCTGGGGTGATTTTTGAGGGTTGGTTGGATCTTGGGTGGAAACGGACAAATGGGATTCGTTTGGGGTGTAAGGGATCCCCAGGGGTCTTTTGTCACGGTGACGATGACGGCCCGTGTCCAATTGGACACGGGCCGTTGTGGTTGGTTGGAGGGTTTAACGGGTGACTGCGCGCTCGATGAGGCTGGCGTAGATGTCGCCCAAGGACTGGCCGGCGGCCTCCACCGCCATCGGGAGGAGGGAGGTCTCCGTGAGGCCGGGTGAGACGTTGACTTCCAGGAAGTTGACGGTGCCGTCCGGGGCGACGATGGCGTCGGTGCGGGAGACGTCGCGCAGGCCCAGGAGGCGGTGGGCGGAGACGGCCAGTTCGCCGACTGCTTGGGCGGCCTTCTCGTCGAGGCGTGCCGGGGCGTGGAAGTCGGTCAGGCCGGCGGTGTAGCGGGCGGTGTAGTCGTAGACGCCGTTTTCCGGGACGATCTCGACCGGCGGGAGGGCGTAGGGGCCGTCCGGGCCGTCGACGACCGAGACGGCGACTTCGACGCCTTCCACGAAGCGTTCGGCCAGGACGGTGTTGCCGTAGGCCAGGCAGCCGACCATGGCGGTCGGGAGTTCGGCCGCGTCCCGCACTACCTGGGCGCCCAGGGCGGAGCCGCCTTGGTCCGGCTTGAGCATCAGTGGCAGGCCGAGTCGGTCGACCATGGCGTCCAGGACGGGTTGGGCGCCGAGTTCGCGGAACGTGGCGTGCGGCAGCACGGCCCACTCCGGGGTGGCCAGGCCGGCGCGGGCCAGTTCGCCCTTCGCGGTCGGCTTGTCCCAGGCACGGCGGCAGGCGCGCGAGTCCGTGCCGACGAACGGGACGTCCATCAGCTCCAGGATGGTCTGCACGGAGCCGTTCTCGCCCTCGCCGCCGTGCAGTGCCACCACGACGGCGTCGGGACGGTGCTCCTTCAGCCGGGTGAGCAGGGTGCCGTCGGCGTCCCACTCCTCTACGACCAGGCCGACCGAGCGCAGCGCGGCGGACAGCCTGCGACCGGATCGCAGGGACACCTCCCGCTCGTGCGAAAGGCCCCCGGACAGGACTGCGACCCAGCGGTTGGACAACGTGTGCTCCTGATCAAGCGGTGTCGGGCGAGGGGCTGTGCGGGCCGGAGACGGCGCGGCCCACGGTCGGGCCGAACGTCTCGTGCAGCTCGATCTCGTCCTTGATGACGTTCGCGAGCCGTCGCACGCCCTCGCGGATGCGTTCTGGCGTCGGGTAGCAGTACGAGATGCGGAGCTGGCGGCTGCCGAGGCCGTCGGCGTAGAAGCCGGTCCCCGAGGCGTACGCCACGCGTTGCGTGATGGCGCGGGGCAGCATGGCCTTGGTGTCGATGCCCTCGGGGACGGTCACCCAGACGTAGAAGCCGCCGTTCGGCTTGTTCCACGTGGAACCAAGCGGCATGTGCTGTTCGAGTGACGAGATCGCCGCGTCACGGCGTTCCCGGTAGGCCTCGCGGTAGGTCTTGATCTGACCCTGCCAGTCGTGCGTCTTGAGGTAGCGCGACACGATCAGCTGGTTCAGGGTCGGGGGGCAGAGGGTGGCCGACTCGGCCGCCAGGACGAGCTTCTCGCGGACGGCGTGCGGCGCCAGGACCCAGCCGACCCGGAGGCCCGCGGCGAAGGTCTTGGAGAACGAGCCCAGGTAGACGACGTTGTCCGGGTCGGTCGCGCGCAGGGCCGGGTACGTGACGCCGTCGAAGCCCAGCAGGCCGTACGGGTTGTCCTCCACCACGAGGATGCCGTGCGTGCGGCAGATGTCGAGCACCTCGGCACGGCGCTGGACGGCGAGCGTGACGCCGGCCGGGTTGTGGAAGTTGGGGATCGTGTAGAGGAACTTGATCCGGCGGCCGGAGCGCTCCACCGAGGCGATGGCCTCGCGGAGGGCCTCGGGCATGAGGCCGTCGGCGTCCATGCCCACGTGGACGACCTGGGCCTGGTAGGCGGCGAAGGAGCCCAGGGCCCCCACGTAGGACGGGCCCTCGGCCAGCACGACGTCACCGGGGTCGCAGAAGATGCGGGTGACCATGTCCAGGCCCATCTGGGAGCCGACGGTCACCACGACGTCGTCCGGGTGGGCGTTGATGCCCTCCAGCGCCATCACGTCGCAGATCTGCTCACGCAGCTCGGGCACGCCGTGCGCGCTGCCGTACTGGAGCGCGACGAGTCCCTCGGTGGCCACGACGTCGGCCACTTCCGCGCTGAGGGACTCCAGCGGCAGTGCTGCCAGGTGCGGCATCCCACCCGCCAGGGACACCACCTCAGGCCTGCTCGCCACCGCGAAGAGCGCCCGGATCTCCGATGCCGTCATGCCCGCCGTGCGCGCCGCGTACCGGCGCAGGTGGGGGTCGAGGCTTCTGGCTCCCTGCATAGGGGGCAATCCGGGTAGGTTCACGGGAAACTCCGTAGGTGGGGCGTTACCGGCGGGTTTGTTCCCGCCCGAGTGTAACGGCCGTCCCGTTCGGGGCATCTGCCTTCCGGGCGGGGGTCACATCCGCCTATCCTCGTGGGGGGATCTGTTCGGGGGCTTGGAGGTCGGGGTGTCGCGTCGTGTCGTTGGCGTCACCTTGGACAACCTGGAGCACCTCTCCAAGCACAGTCGGACCTGCGTGTTCTGGGAGCTCGCGCCCCATCTGAAGGAGCAGGCCGAGGAATTCGGGGACACCGAGTTCGAGAAGGAGGCCTGGGTCTCCAGCGTGCTGTTGGAGTGGGGTTCCTGCGGTCGGATCATCTACCTGGACGGGATTCCCGCCGGGTCCGTGTTCTATGCGCCCCCCGCGGCCGTGCCGAGGTCGTTGGCCTTCCCCACCTCCCCCGCCAGCCCCGACGCGGTGCTGATGACCGGGCTCGAGGTGCTGCCGGAGTTCCGCGGTGGCGGTCTCGGTCGGGTGCTGGTGCAGACGGTGGCCAAGGACCTCACGCGTCGCGGCGTGAAGGCGATCGAGGCGTTCGGCGACAACCGGCCGGAGGTCGACGGGCCGAGTTGCGTCACGCCCGCCGACTTCCTGTTGCAGGTCGGCTTCAAGACGGTGCGCCCCCACCCCCGCTGGCCGCGGTTGCGGCTGGAGCTGCGCAGCGCGTCGTCCTGGAAGGAAGACGTGGAGGCGGCGTTGGAGCGCCTGCTCAGCTCGGTGACGGTGACCGCCGCGCCCGCGGAGCCCAGTTTCAAGCCTGTGTGAGACCCGCGGTGACCTGCGGGTTCTTCGTCGTGGGTTGACATGCAGGTAAATGCCTGCATAACGTGCGGCGTGGACAAGGTGTTCAAGGCCCTGGCCGACGAGACCCGCCGCTACCTGCTGGACCGGCTGCACGAGGAGAACGGCCAGACCCTCGGCGAGCTGTGCGCCCGGCTGGGCATGACCAGGCAGTCCGTCACCCAGCACCTGGCCGTGCTGGAGGCGGCGAACCTGGTGAGCACCACCCGCCGCGGCCGGGAGAAGTTGCACTACCTCAACCCGGTGCCGCTGCACGAGGTGCAGGAGCGGTGGATCGACAAGTTCGAGCGGCCGCGGTTGCGGCTGCTCAGCGACGTGAAACGACGAGCGGAGGAACCGGTGAAGCCGGAGTTCGTGTACGTGACGTACATCGAGAGCACGCCTGAGCGGGTGTGGGAGGCCCTCACGGACGCGGACGTGACGGCGCAGTACTGGGGCCACCGCAACGTCTCGGACTGGCAGGTGGGCTCGGCGTGGGCGCACCGGCGCGTGGACGGGTCGGAGGTGGACGACGTGGTGGGCCAGGTCGTCGAGGCCGACCCGCCGCGCCTGCTGGTGACGACGTGGGCCGACCCGGCGGAGCCGGCCGTGACGTCGACGGTGACGTTCCGGGTCGACGTGTACGGCGAGATCGTGCGGCTGACCGTGACGCACGCGGACCTGGCCGACGAGGCCGAGCGCGCGCAGGCGGCGTCGGGCTGGGCGGCCGTGCTGTCGAACCTGAAGTCGCTGCTGGAGACCGGCCACGTGCTGCCGAGCATCCCGTGGGAGATGCCCGCCCGCTAGAAGCGGTCGACGTCGCAGTTCTCCAGCGTGCCGGACTGCAGCAGGTCGAGCGCCTGCTCGCTGACGACGAGCTGGCCCTGGTCGGTGACGCCGACGTCGTCCACGCCCGCCTGACCGGTCACTTCCAGCCAGTGGAAGGTGGGCAGCTCCTTGCCCTCCAGCATCTCCTGCGCCTCGTCCGAGACGGTCACCGTGGCGCGGCGGATGCGGAACGCGTCCAGCCCGCTGTCGACCAGCGTGTCGGCCAGGTCGTCGGTGACCAGGTAGACGGGGAACGCCTCGATCAGGTCGTCGCCGGCCCAGTCGGTGATCTCGTAGTGCACCGCCTCGATGCGCGGCGGCTGGGCCGCGGCGTCGATCACGGTTCCTTCGTCCAACGCGCCGGCGACCTCGGGTTCGAGGCGGTAGAACTCCATCGTGCTCCTCACCGGCGGCGCCGGCCAATAAGATCGACTCGTGGACGTGGGTGTCGAGATCCAGGGCAAAGTACTCGCGATCATCGAGGGCTCGCGGGACTTCGTGAAGATTCGCACACTGCTCGACGGGTGGCAGGCCGAGGGCATCCCGGCCGAGCAGCTGGTCGACGAGCTGACCGACCTGATGCTGGACCTGCGCGCCCAGAACCGCGCGGACGACGAGGACGCCGTGGCCGAGGTGCTGGACGTGCTGACGGGCTGGTAGTCGGCTACTCCGTCGCCTTCGGGTGCCCTGTGCCGGCCGCCACGACCCACACGATGCACCTGTCCGGGTCGGGGCAGAACCAGATCCGCCCACCGGCAGTGACCTCGTACTGCCGCTGAACGAGCGGTCGCCCGGCGAGCACGATCCACGCCTCCCGGACGTTCGATCGGGCGGCTTGGCGGAGTTCTTCCCAGCCCTTGGCCGCCTCGGACGTGGCGAAGCGCGCTTCCCAGTGTCCGGGGCGGCCGGGCGGCGCGACCCGATCACCCCTCGTTTCGCGGGCACGCCGTCAACTCCCGGCAGGGGCGGGGACGGGGCCGGAGTCGTCGTTCAGCGGGCCGGAGAGTCGACCCGCGAGGGTCGGGTCCGCGTGGATCGCGGCGGTGCTCTGCCACTCCCGGACTGCCGCCGCGACCGAGCCCTCCGCGGCCGACCGCACCCGGTCCTCACGGGTGAGGATCAGGTCCACGCCGTCACGGCGGCGGACCCTGACGTCAGCGGAGCTTGCCGGTGGCCACCTCGTGCCGCAGCAGGTCGTCCATGGTGAACGTGCCGGTCGGCTGGTCGTCCTTGCCCAGCAGGTACAGGCGCTTCACCGCGACCAGGATGCCCTCGGCGACCACGTCGCGGAACGACGGGTTGGCCAGCCGCTGCCGGTCGCCCGCGTTGGTCAGGTAGCCGACCTCGACGCGGACCGCCGTGCAGCGGGTCATCCGGAGCATGTCCCACGTCTTCGGGTGCGTGCGGCAGTCGAGCATGCCGGTGCGCGCGACGATCTCGCGCTGGATGAACCCCGCCAGCGCCTCGCCGACCGTGGACGACGTGCCGTTGCCCGTACCGAAGTGGAACGTCGCCACGCCGGAGGCCAGGGGCGAGGAGTTGCGGTCGGTGTGCAGGGACAGGATCAGGTCGGCGCCCGCCTCGTTGGCGAACCGGGCCCGTTCGCCCTCGTCCGGGTTGTGGTTCGGCCCCCGCGTGAGCAGGGCCTCCATACCGGTGGCGGCCATCTTGCCCTCGAGCAGCCTGGCCAGGTCGAGCATGACGTCGGCCTCGGACACGCCGTCGACCACGACACCGCGGTCCTCGCCGCCGTGACCGGGGTCGATGATGATGCGCTTGCCGGACAGCCTCGGCCCGGCCCGGCGGACCCGCTCCTGCTCGCGCAGGAACACCGGTCGGCCGCCGCGCACCTTGGGCTGCAGCTGGCGCAGCGCGCGGACCGTGTCGGGGCCGCACATGCCGTCGACGATCAGGCCGTAGTCGCGTTGGAAGCTCCGCAACGCCAGCTCGGTCTGGTGACCGAACTCGCCGTTGGCCCGGCCGGCGTCGTAACCCAGCTCCAGCAGGCGCTCCTGCAACGCGAACACGTCGTCACCGGTCACCGGCTGCGCCATGAGGAACGCGAGCGGGCGGTCGCCGAGCCGGTACGTCGCGTCGCGCAGGGCGCGGTAGGTGGCGGGGCCGACGACACCGTCGGTGATGAGACCCCGCTGCTGCTGGAACGCGCGCACCGCGTGCTCGACCGGCAGGTCGAACACCTGGGACGGCTGCGGATCGGACAGCAGACCGAGCTTCGTCAGCGTTGCCCTGACCTCGGCGACGTCCGGACCGAAATCCCCGCGGCGGAGTAGCAGCATGCACCCCTCGCTCACTAAGGCGCCGACATCCGTCGACGCGAACTTGACGACCTATTGTGCCTTGCTCGCGCCGATGCCACGGACGGGGCTACTGCGAGTGGTTGCGAGTCCACAAACGAGTGACCCGCCCATCTCCTCTGAAGACGGACGGGTCACTTGATCGGTTGCGCTCAGAGGACGTCGGAGAGGTCCTTGAGCAGCGCGGCCTTCGGCTTGGCGCCGACGATCTGCTTCACCGGCTTGCCGTTCTGGAACAGGATCATCGTCGGCACCGACATGATCTGGTAGTCCCGCGCGATCGACGGGTTGGCGTCGATGTCGAGCTTCGCGATGGTGATCTTGTCGGGGTTCTCGGCGGCGATCTCCTCGAGCACCGGGGCGACCATCTTGCACGGGCCGCACCAGGTCGCCCAGAAGTCGACCAGAACTGGCTTGTCGCTGGTCAGGACGTCATCGACGAACGTCTTGTCGGAGGTGACCACGGGGGTGCCTGCCATGTCGTGTTTCTCCCTCGGAAAAGGTGGGTTCAGCTGGTGGAGACGGGCTCGCCGTAGCCGCCGCCGACGTGCTCGGCGGTGACGGCTGCCTCCGTGGTCCCGTGTTCGGCGAGCCAGCGCTCCGCGTCGATCGCGGCGGCGCAGCCCGACCCGGCGGCGGTGATCGCCTGGCGGTAGGTGTGGTCGACGAGGTCGCCCGCGGCGAACACCCCGTCCACGTTCGTGTGAGTCGTGCGGCCGACGACCTGGACGTAGCCCTCGCCGTCCAGCTCGACCTGGCCCTTGACCAGTTCGCTGCGGGGGTCGTGGCCGATGGCGACGAAGAAGCCCGTGAACGGGTGCTCGGTCACCTCACCGGTGCGGGTGTCGCGGGTCTTCACGCCGGACACGGAGCCCGCGTCCTGGCCCAGCACCTCGACGACCTCGGCGTTCAGCAGCCACTTGATCTTCTCGTTGGCCCGCGCGCGCTCCAGCATGATCTTGGAGGCGCGGAACTCCTCGCGGCGGTGGATGACCGTGACGGACCGGGCGAACTTGGTGAGGAACGTCGCCTCCTCCATCGCCGAGTCGCCGCCGCCGATCACCGCGATGTCCTGGTCGCGGAAGAAGAAGCCGTCGCACGTGGCGCAGGCCGACACGCCGCGGCCGAGCAGCTCCTGCTCACCGGGAACGTGCAGGTAGCGCGCTGCGGCGCCCATGGCGAGGACCACCGAACGGGCGGCGTACCGCTTGCCGTTCGCGGTGACGTACTTCACCGGGCCGTCGAGCTCGAGCTGCTCGACGTCCTCCGCGCGCAGCTCGGCGCCGAAGCGCTTCGCCTGCTCCCGCATCTGCTCCATGAGGTCGGGGCCCATGATGCCGTCGCGGAAACCGGGGTAGTTCTCGACTTCGGTCGTGGTCATCAGCGCGCCGCCGTACTGCGAGCCCTCGAACACCAGTGGTTCGAGCTGGGCACGCGCCGCGTAGACCGCCGCGGTGTACCCGGCGGGCCCCGATCCCACGACGATCAGGTTCCGAACGTCCGACACCCTCGACCTCCGTTAGTCGCTCCCGGGCCCGGATCACCCGGCCCGGCTCTTCGCACAACGGATCGTAGGGTGCGGTAATTCCGCCCCGTCGAGGTGAGTTGGGCTACGCGGCCCGGCTACGGCTCGATCGTGCTGTTCGCCAGGACGCCGTCGGGGTTGTCCGGGCCGCAGGTCTGGGGGTCGACCACCACGATCCGGTACGCGCCGGGGGCGCCCGCGGGCAGGATCGCCATCACGGCCGGCTTGTCGTCCAGCGTGATGGGGCTGACCCCGAGCGGCTTGCCCGCGGTGATGTTCGCCCCGCGCAGGCAGTCGGCCAGCTGCTCCTGGTTCTCCAGCGGTCCGTAGTTCTGCGCCTTGAGCACGTCGCCGAACACCGGGCCGAAGTTCTCGCCGCGCACGGCGGGCATCCGGTCGGTGCTGCCGGGCGGCACGGCGCTGCCCGTGACCGGCGCGTTCGTGGTCTTGTCCTGCTGCGCGACGTTGTCACCGGCGGTGTTGTCCCCGGGCAGCGTCACCACGGCGACGCCGACGGCGACCGCGGCCGCCGCGAGCAGCCCCGCGCCCCAGCCGAGGCGCTTGGCGCGACGGGCCTTGGCCTGCGCGAAGTCGACCACCGGCGCGACCGGGCGCGCCTCCTCGGCGAGGGCGGCGTCGATCCGCTCGGCCACGTGGCGCGGCATGGGGATCGGCGGCAGGTTGTGCAGGTCGTCGAGCGTCGCGTCGAGGGCGGCGAGGATCTCGCGGGCCTCGGGGTCGTTCTCGACCAGTGGCCGCAACTCGGCCTCGGTCCGCGGGTCCAGAGCCCCCGCGTGCAGATCAGCCAGCAGGTCGACGGACCACGGCGGCCCTGAACGCCGCGCATTGCCGGTCATCGTTCCTCCAACTGACGTCCCTGTTGCACCTGCACATCGTTCATTGGGACGTTCGCATCTGCACTCTGGTTCCGGAGGTGTCCCAGAACTTTGGCGAGCTTGGCACGCCCGCGGGCGCACCTCGACTTCACGGTGCCCTCCGCGATGCCCAGCAGCTGCGCCGTTTCGGCCACCGAGTAGCCCTCCACGTCGACCAGCACGATCGGGGCGCGCTGCTCTTCCGGCAGCTCGTTGAGGGCGGCCTGGACGACCAGGCGGGTCTCGCGCTCGGCCATCGCGTCCCTGGGCGCCACGGGCTCGCCGGGGCCTGCCTCGGGGAGGGGGACGGTCGGCCTGGTTTGTCGCCTGCGCATCCGGTCCAGGCAGGCGTTCACGACTATTCGGTGCAGCCAGGTCGTGACCTGGGACTCGGCCCGGAAGCTGGCCGCTGCCCGGAAGGCGGAGATGAACGCCTCCTGCAGCGCGTCCGCGGCCTCCTCGGGGTCGCGCAGCGTGCGCAGCGCGACGGCCCACATGCGATCTCGGTGCCTGCGCACGAGCTCGGAGAAGGCGTGCGGATCACCGGCGGCGTGCGCAGTGATGAGGTCTGCGTCCGAGCTGGCTGCGGCGGTCACGCCGGGAGCCTATCGGGCCTGGGCAACCCCGCTCCGTTCACCTGCACGGGCGAGTGCCTCGGGTACCGGCACTCGCCCGCCGCGACCGCGCGTCACAACTTCACCCATTCGACGAGCTGGACGATGACGCCGTTCGGGTCGGTCACCTGGAACAGGCGCTCACCCCACGGTTCCTCGCGCAGCGGCATGGTGATCCCGACGCCCGCCGCGCGGAGCCGGTCGTGCTCCGCGGCCAGGTCGGCGACCGTGAAGGCGACGATCAGCCCGGCGGCGCGCTGGTCGCGGAAGCCCTCGGGCAGCACCTCGGTGCCGCGGCGCAGCAGGACGAGGTCGACCGCGTCGTCGTGGGCCAGCGACGCGAACCCGTCGGCGGCCATCTGCTCGGTGTAGCCGAAGTGGGCGGTGAAGAAGTCGCTGGACGCGGTGACGTCGTCGACGTTCAGCGACAGCGTGGACTTGGTGATCAAGCGGGTCTCCTCGGGTGTGGGTCGTGCGCGGGTCAGTACGAGCGGCGGCGCGGCACGCCCGGTGCCCGCGTCGGCCTGGTCGGTTGGTGCTTGCCGCCGAACGGCTGGTGGTTGATCCGGACCGGGCGGCGGCCCTGGTGCTCTCGTCGCAAGGTGTCTCCTCCGTTGTGCTTGCTACGAGTGTAATTATAGCCCGGTGGTACGAAACGTCAAGAGGAAGTTTGCCCCCGACGTAAAACTCTGCCAGGCTAGGCTCATGACCAGCACCAACACCGGCCTGCGCGAGCAGAAGAAGCAGGAGACGCGGCAGGCGATCTCCGACCACGCCACCCGGCTGTTCATCGAGCGGGGGTTCGAGGAGACGACCATCGCCGACATCGCCGACGCGGCGCGGGTGGCCAAGAAGACCGTCACGAACTACTTCGCGCGCAAGGAGGACCTGGCCCTCGACCAGCACGAGGAGTTCACCGCCGGCCTCGCCCGCACGGTCGTCGAACGCGCGGTCGGCGCGTCGGCGCTGGCCGCGCTGCGCACCGCGTTCCTCCAGGCCGCGGCCCGGCACGACCCGGTGATCGGGTTCTCCGGCCTGCCGTTCGCCCGGATGATCGTCGACAGCCCCACCCTCACCGCCCGCCTGCGCGAACTGCACGAGGCCCGCGAGGAGGCACTGGCCGCCGCCCTCGCCGAGGCCACCGGCGCCGAGCCCGACGACATCACGCCGAGGGCCGCCGCCACCCAGCTCGGCGGCGCGAACCGGCTGTTGTTCGGTGAGGTGCTCCGGCTGACCGTCGAGGGTCACGACAACGACCACATCGCGGCCACCGTGGCGCGGTCCGCACGGCGCGTCTTCGACCTGCTGGAACCGGCGCTGGGCGACTACGCGACCCGCGCCTGAGGGCTACTGCGCGCGGGTGTAGACGAGCTCCGCGATCTCGGAGCGGTTGTTCTTGCCGCTGCCCGAGAGCTTCGTGATCCACACCAGCAGGTGCTGGGTCGGGTCGTGGTCGGTGAGCTGGATCTGGGTCTGCCCCGGCGACAGGGTCGCGGTCGCGATGACCTTCGTCTCCGGCAGCGGCGCGCCCGGCGCGCCCGCGACGCGGATCTCCACCACCGTGCCCTCGCTCGGCGACGTGATCGTCACCGACGACAGCTTCACCGGTTCGGCGAAGCCCGCCATCAGCCCGATGCCCGGCTTGAGCGCCGGGAACGGCTGGAAGTAGTTCTCCGTCTGCCACACCGTGGTCGGGTTGTTGTCGACCGCGCGGTTGGCCCGGTTGGCGTTGTCGGGCTGGTTGGTCGCGTCGTACACGCCGATGGACGCGGGCTGCACGGGACCGGCGGGCTGGGGCGCGGGCGGCGCGGGCTGGCCGCTCTGCCCCGGCGTGGTGGACTGGCCGATCACCACGGTCGGCCCTCCGCCGCCGGTCGGCTCGTCGCTGAAGAAGCTCACGATCTGCACGCCGAGCCAGACGATCACGGCGAGCGTCGCGACCGCGAGCACGGCCACGCTGATCATCAGCTTCCGCTTGCGGTCCTTGTCGCGGACCGGCCGTTGGGTGGTCCACACCGCGCCGTCGTCCGCCGCGTCCTCCTGGACCGGCTGGATCAGCGCGGTCTGGGCCTCGGACTGGGCGATCTGGTCGAGCACCTGCAGGATCGCCGCGCTGGTCCGGATGCCGCCGACGCTGGTGTCCTCCAGGCTGCGCACGGCGACCGACGACAGTTCGTGCGGCACGTACGGGTGCAGCGCGCTCGGCGCGAGCACGGAGCCGTCCGGGCCCGTCGGCGCGGCGGGCACGCCGTCCGGACCGTTCGGCAGCGCCCACTTGCCGGTCAGCAGCAGGTACAGGATCGCGCCGAGGCCCTTGACGTCGTCGCGGGCGATCGCGTCCGGCCGGGGTCCGGGGAACGCGAGCCGCAGCCTGCCGTCCGCCGTCACCCGGATGCGCTGCGGGTGGTCCGCGCCGAGCACGAGACCGGCGTGGTGCGCGCCCTCGATCGCCGCGCCCAGCGGCTCGAGCAGCCGCGTCGCGGCGCCGGCGGGCAGCGGCCCTTCGGCGACCAGGTCCAGCAGGTCGGTGCCCTGGGTCCACTCGGCGACGATCACGCCGAGGATGCCCTCGTCGAGCCTGATCCCGGCGCCCGGCGTCAACACGTCGATCACCCGGGAAACGCCCGGGTGGGTGAAGCTGGCGGCGTGCATCGCGCGTTCGGCGGTCCGCTTGGCCCGCGCCGCGGCGGCGTGGTCGGCCGGGTCGCCCACCAGGACGGTCAGCGCCACGTCCCGGTTGAGCTGCCCGTCCCTGGCCCGCCACAGGTGCGCGTCGCACCGCCGGTCCACACCGGACCGGGCCAGCAGCCGGTACCGGCCGTCGCCGATCACCCCGCCGGGCACCAGCGAGGCGTTCTGGATCGGACCGCTGCTCACGGGGCCGAGGGTACGTGACCGCGTGGTGTCACAGGTGTCATCGCCGACCCACCAAACGACTGATCTTGCCGATCGCGGGCTTCACTTCGGGTACCCGGAACAGCGCCAGCAGCAGGAAGCTCAACGGCAGCCCGACGACCGCCTGGATCACCACTTCGACCCAGGCACCCGCCACGGGGGACTCGATTCCCACCACCCGGACGGCGAGCCACGCGAGCCCGGTCGCTGCTCCGAACGCGATCGCGGACGCCACGACCGTGAGGCAGATCGTCCACGCTGTGTAACCGGTGCGCAGCCGGCCGAGCCGCAGCCGCAGCCACAGCTGCCCGACCAGGGCGCCGACCACGAAGCTCAGCGACATCGCGATCGACACGCCGACCGCCAGCTTGTCCGGCGGCGAGATCGCCAGGAACCCGTACAGCAGCCCGATCCGCACCACCACGATGATCGCCTGGATGATCGTGGGCGTCCGGGCGTCCTTCAACGCGTAGAAGACCCTCAGCTGCAACAACGTGATCGCGTACGGCACCAGCCCGAACGCCGACAGCGCGAGCGCCGTGCCGATCGCCTCGCCGCCACCGACGCCGGACCGGCCGTGGGCGAACAGCGCCAGGCCGATCGACACGCCGGACACCGTCATCAACGCGCTGAACGGCATCAGCAGGATCGACGACATCCGGTTGCCGAACGCCAGGTCGCCGACCAGCGCGTCGGTGTCGTGCGCCGCCGCCGCGCGGCTCATCTTCGGCATCAACGCGGTCAGCAGCGACACGCCGAGCACCCCGTAGGGCACCTGGGCGATCAACCACTGCATGTTGTAGACCGTGATGGCGCCGTCGTGGTGCGTGGCGACCTTCGTCAGCACGACCATGCTGGCGAAGCCGAGCGCCACGTACAGCAGCACCCAGAACGCCAGCCCGCCGAACTCCGACAGCCGCCGGTCCCAGCCCCACCGCCACCGGAACCGGAACCCGGTCCGGCGCAGCGCGGGCACCAGCACCGACGCCTGCAACGCCACGCCGAGCATCGTGCCCAGGCCCAGGACCAGCAGCTTCGGCTCGCCCATCCGCACGGGGTCCAGCGAGATCTCGCCCGGCATCAGCCAGTAGACGACCAGCGTCAGGATCACCACGAGGTTGTTCAGCACCGGCGCCCACGTGGGCAGGCCGAACACGTGCCGGGTGTTGAGCACCGCGCCGATCAGCGCGGACAGCCCGTAGAACACGATGCCCGGCAGCACCAGGTAGGCGAACGCGGTGACCAGCTCGGGCTTGGCCTCGGGCGAGTCGATGAACAGCGCGGTCAGCAGCGGCGCGCAGGCGACGGCGATGATCGTGCCGACGCCGAGGATCACCGTGGACATCGTGATCATCCACTGCGCGTAGGACTCGCCGCGGTCGCCGTCCTCCTTCTCGGCGCGCACCAGCAGCGGGATCGCCACGCTGGTCAGCACGCCGCCGAGCAGCAGCTCGTTGATCATCGTGGGCAGCGTGGTGGCGACCTGGTAGGAGTCGTTGAGCGCGTCGACGCCGAGGATCGTGATCAGCAGCAGCTTGGACAGCAGCCCGGAGGCGCGGCTGACGATCGTGGCGATGGCCATCGAGCCGCCGGCGCGCGCCAGCGACGGGCCCTGCGACTGCTCCTGCGTCACCGTTGTTGTTCCGCTCAACTCGTGCTCGACCTCTCCGGCGGCGTGACCCCACTCGCGTCGTTCGGCACCTGCGCGGAGGCGGCCCGGGCGGCGCGCACCCGACGGTAGATGCGCCTGGCGGACAGCAGCACCAGCGCGGCGCCCGCCAGACCGGTGATGACGACCGTGATCGTCCCGTACGCCGAGGACGACACCTCCAGCCGAGCCCGTTCGCCCAGCTCGACGCCACTGGTGGTGACCAGGCGGATGTGCACCGGGAACCGCCCGGACCGCTGCACCTCCACCGGCACCCGCACCAGCCGGTCGCCGCGCGCGGGCAGCTCGATGTCGGTCAGGTCCCTGGCCACGATGCCCGGCGTGTCCTCGATCACGATCCGCACCGTGATCCGCACGTCGAGCCGGTTCTTGATGGACAGCGGGATGGGGCTGTCGCCCGAGCCGAGCAGGATCGGGCTGTTCGGCTCGGTCACCGTGACCTGGCCGCGCAAGCCGTCGATCTGCTCGCGGCCCGCCGCCAGCGCGGCCCGCGCGCCGTCCTCGTTGCCGCGCCACGCGCCCGACACCGCGCGCAGCAGCGCCAGCCGCAGCGGGTCGATCAGGTCGCCCACCTCGGCGGACGCCGCGTCCGGCTGGCTCATCGACTCCGACAGCTGCTGCAACCGGGCCCACGACTCGGCCACCGAGGCGGTCACCGACGGCGGCACCTCGCGGGCGCCGGCCTCGACCGGGTAGCTCAGCGCGGCGGTCTGCTCGGGCGGCGCCGCCAGCAGGGACTCCAGGCCGACGGGGGTCGCGAACCCGTCCGCGACCAGGGACTTCGCCGCGCGCAGGAGCGTGTCGACCTCGCCGGTCGGGGCGTTCCACCGGCGGGGCGGTGCGATGACCACGTGCTGGCCGGTGTTCTGGAACCCGGCCCGGAACGTGAGCGCGGCCAGCGCGTTCTGCACCGACACCGGCCGGGTCTCGCTGGGCGTGGTCACGCCCGCGACCGGCCTGGTCGTCGCCGCGCCGTACAACGCGTCGGACACCATGCCGTCGACGCGCACCGCCGTGACCGGCTTGCCCTCGGCCACGTCGAACCGGACCGGTCCCGTGCCGGGGGTGCCGGCGACGGCCGACTGGTCGAGCACCAGGGACGTGACGCCCCGATTGGTCAGGTCCGCCAGCGTCGGCTGGTCGAGCACGCCGTCCTCGGGCCAGGTCAGGCCCTGCGTCGGCTGCACCCCGAGGACGTCGCGGACCACCTCGGCGCCGTTGAGCGCGAGGTCGGTGAGGCCGGCGAGCTGGGCGCGGGACAGCGCGACCAGGTCGGCGTCCGCGTCCGGCAGCGCGATCACGCACCGGCCGGCGACCAGCAGGCGCAACCGGTCGCGCCACAGCTCGGCCGCGCTCTTGCCCTTGCCCGCGCCCTGGCCGCGCACCTCGTAGCCCTGGGTCATCGCCTCGACGGTGCGCAGCAGGTCGGGGTCGACGGCCAGGCACACGCCGGTGCCCAACGGGCCGGTCAGCGCCGACTCGTAGGCCATGAGCAGGCCGTAGAGCCTGCCGCCCATGGCCAGCGAGCCCGCCAGCTCGTCGTCGGTGAGCACGGTCGGGTTGGCGGTGAGGACGCGCGGCCGGTCGGCCAGCGGCCACAGCAGGGTGAGCTTGGCCGGGTTCGCGGGCGGGGACGGCGCCTGCCCGCCGGGCATCGCGAGCACCGGCAGCAGGGTGCTCAGCGCGGCCAGCCGGGCCCGCCCGCCGTAGGCCGGGACGCCGTTGATGTTGGCCAGGATCGGGTAGATGCCCGGTTCGGTGATGCGCAGCGAGGTCGGGCCCGTGCCGCGCAGGGGCACGGTGAGCTGGAACGGCTTCGACTCGTTCTGCTCGAGGCGGTCGGTGACGGGGGTGAAGTTCGGCTGGACGAACTCGGCGTCGGTCGGCTCGCGCAGCGCCTCGCGGACCTCGTCCTCGCCGGTCAGCGGCTGACCGCGTTCCAGGCGCAGCTCGATGTCCTCGATCGGCCGGTCGCCGACGTTGACCACCTTGCCGGAGATGGTGATCGAGTCCGGCCCGTCCGCGGTGATCACCCGGGGGGTCATCTCCTCGACGTCCAGGCGCAGCCACACCTGCGACTGCTGGCCCGGTTGGCTGGACAGCGCCCTGGTCGCCCACACCTGCGTGGCGGGCGCCGGTCGCACCGGCAGCCGCCCGCTGTCGGCGGGCGCGGCGGGCGCCGCGGACGCCGTCGTCACGAGGAGGACCCCCGCCGCCGCTAGTGCGGACAGCAGCCGTTTCACGCGGACTCCGCTCCGTCCGTCTGGTACTCGGAGAGCAGTTCGGCGGCTCGGCGCACGAGTCGACGCTCGTCCGCGTAGGCGAGCCGGTCGTCCAGCTCGCCAAGGGGCACCCACGCCACCTCGGTGACCTCCACGTCTTCGTCGGAAAGCTCGCCGCCCAGCGCTTCCAGGAGGAAGTGGTGGACGGTCTTGTGCACCCGCCGGTCCTCGGCGACGAACCAGTAGTCGATCGAGCCGAGCGGGCGCAGGACCTTGCTATGAATACCGGTCTCCTCGGCGACCTCGCGCACCGCGGTCTGTTCCGCGGTCTCACCGGCCTCGATGTGACCCTTCGGCAACGACCACAACAGCCTGCCGCGCCGGTCGAGCCGCCCGATGATCGCGGCGACGTGCTGCTCGAAGTCGAGCACCAGTCCACCCGCCGAGGTCTCGTCGACGGTCTTCAGCCGCCGACCGCGACGCCGGTTCCGGCGCCTCGGCTTGGGACCGCCGGAGCGACCGGACGACTGGGGCATGCCCTGATGGTAGTGGCGACCAGCGGGTACCGGACGTGACCGCCCGGTGGCGGGCGGTGATCGACCGCCGGGCAACTCGTTCGAGCCGCACGCCGCCGACCAGTAGGCTGGCTGCTCGTGTCCGGACCCATCGCCTCCACCACCACTTCTCCTGGGCAGGACAATGCCGTGGTGGAACTGCTGAGCTCGCTCCCCGTCGCCGACGACCTGGCCGCCCGCTTCGCCGCGGCCGGTCATCGCCTGTACCTGGTGGGCGGCAGCGTGCGGGACGCCGTGCTCGGCCGGCTGTCCGGCGACCTCGACTTCACCACCGACGCCCGGCCGCCGCAGATCATGGCGCTGCTCAAGGGCTGGGCGGACGCGATCTGGGACACCGGCATCGCCTTCGGCACCGTCGGCGCGACCAAGCACGGGCAGACCGTCGAGGTCACCACGTTCCGCGCGGACAGCTACGACGGCGTCACCCGCAACCCCGAGGTGACCTTCGGCGACAGCATCGAGGGCGACCTGGTGCGCCGCGACTTCACCGTCAACGCGATGGCCTACGACGTGGTGAACCGGCAGCTCATCGACCCGACCGGCGGGCGGGAGGCGCTGCGGGCCAAGACCCTGGACACCCCCGCGACGCCGCAGGAGTCGTTCTCCGACGACCCGCTGCGGATGCTGCGCGCGGCCCGGTTCGTGTCCCAGCTGGGCTTCACCGTCGCGCCACGCGTGCTCGACGCCATGTCGGCCATGGCGGGCGAGCTGACCCGCATCACCGCCGAACGCGTGCAGGTCGAGGTGTCCAAGCTGCTCACGGGCGCGCACCCGCGGGCGGGCGTGGAGCTGATGGTCGAGGCGAAGCTCGCCGACGTGGTGCTGCCCGAGCTGCCCGCGATGAAGCTGGAGATCGACGAGCACCACCAGCACAAGGACGTGTTCCACCACTCGCTGGTCGTGCTCGACCAGGCCATCGACCTGGAGGACGGCCCGGAGCCGGACCTCGTGCTGCGGCTGGCCGCGTTGCTGCACGACATCGGCAAGCCGGACACCCGGCGGTTCGAGGAGGGCGGCGGGGTGTCGTTCCACCACCACGAGGTGGTCGGCGCGAAGATGGTCCGCAAGCGTTTGCGCGCACTGAAGTACTCGAAGGAGATCGTCGAGGACGTCGCCCAGCTCGTGTACCTCCACCTGCGGTTCCACGGCTACGGCAGCGGCGAGTGGACCGACTCGGCGGTGCGCCGGTACGTCACCGACGCCGAGCACCTGCTCCCCCGCCTGCACAAGCTGGTCCGCGCCGACTGCACCACGCGCAACCGGCGCAAGGCCAACGCGCTGCAGCGGACGTACGACGACCTGGAGCGCCGCATCGAGCGGATCGCCGCCGAGGAGGACCTCAAGCGGGTCCGGCCGGACCTCGACGGCAACGAGATCATGCGGCTGCTGGGCCTGCCACCGGGGCCGATGGTCGGCAAGGCGTGGAAGTTCCTCAAGGAGCTGCGCCTGGACCGCGGCCCGCTGGAGCACGACGAGGCGGTCGCCGAGCTGCTCGAGTGGGCGCGCGCGGAGGGCGTCCGGCCGCCTGGTGACTGACACCAAGTGACCAATCTCCGACTTCGGGCTTGGCCAGTGACAGCCTGTTGCGGGACCATGACTGTGTGCGTCAGACGCGCACTGGGGGTGGTGTCGCATGAACGCTTGGGGATTGTCCGAGGGGGGCACCCGGGCACAACAGGGGTTGGACGAGCTGTCCGACCGGCAGCGGGCCGTGCTCCGCTGCCTGGCCAGGGGGCTCGCGGACCACGAGATAGCGCGAGTGCTGGCGCTGAGCCAGCACCAGGTGGGGGCGGTGGTGTCGGAGATCCTCCGCGCGCTGAACCTGCGTGATCGGATGGCGGCGGTCGTCTACGCGCACGAGACCGGGATCATCCGCCTGCCGCTGCCGCGGTGACCTGGCCGCTGCTCCGCAGACGGGCGGGGCAGGTCAGTGGGTGGGGGCTGTCGCCGATCGCTTGACCAGCAACAAGTAGCCGAGCAGACCGAGCAGGTAGGCCGCCGTCGCGGCGATCACGAGGCCCGGGGACCGACCGTCCAAGGGCACCACGGCCGCCGCGGCGGTGACGGCTGCCACCTGCGTGACGTTGAACAACGTGTCGTACAGGGCGAACACCCGGCCGCGGACCTCGTCGCCGATGTCGCCCTGCACGGCCGCGTCCACGCAGAGCTTCACCACCTGGCCCGCGAACGTCAGCACGAACGACGCGACCAGGATGGTCGGCAGCAGCATGGGCAGGCCGAGGCCGAGCTGGGTGGCGGCGGCCAGCACGAGCGCGGCGCAGACCGTGCCCCGCCGGCCGAGCACGTCCACCACCCGGTCGGTCACGAGTCCCGCGAGCAGGATGCCCGCGCCACCGGCGACGGCGACCTCGCCCAGCCCCGCCATGCCCGCCTTGAGCGGGCCGTAGTCGGTGAACGAGTTGCGCATCAGCAGCAGCGTGAGCAGCAACGACGCGCCGAACGCGAGCCGGTGCGCGAGCAGCGCCACCAGGGCGGCGGCGACGCTGGGCGCCCGCCACGCGGCCCGTGCGCCGTCCAGCAGGCCCAGGGCGACCGCGGTGACGGTCCGGCTGGGCTCGTCCACCTCGTCGGGTCCGAGCGCGCCACGCGCGAAGCGGGAGGCCACTAAGGCCGCCCCGAGCGAGCCGACGACGGCGAACGTCGTGGTCCACGCCGAGCCGCCGTCACCGGAGCCGAACACCGACCGCAACCCCACCGCGCAGCCCGCCCCCAGCACCGCGGTCAACGCGCCCAGCGTGGTGACGAACGCGTTCGCCTCCACGAGGTGGTCGCCGTCCACCACGTGCGGCAGGGACGCGGACAGGCCGGAGCCGACGAACCGGCTCACCCCCGTGACGAACAGCGCCGAGGCGTACAGCGGCACGCCGGCGAGCCCGAGCCCGACGGCCGCCGCGGTGAGCAGGACGAACACCGCGCGGGTGAGGTTCGCCACCACCAGCACCCGGCGGCGGTCCCACCGGTCGAGCAGGGCGCCCGCGAACGGGCCGACGACCGAGTACGGGAGCAGCAGCACGGCGAACCCGGCCGCGACGGCGAGCGGGTCGGCGTGGCGCTCGGGGTTGAACAGGACCGCGCCGGCGAGGCCCGCCTGGAAGAGGCCGTCGCCCCACTGGGCGGCCAGCCGCGAGGCCAGCAACCTGCGGAAGTCCGCCAGCGCGAGGAGTTTCCGGACACCGAGGTGGTGCTTCGCCGCGGTGGTGCCGGCAGTGGTCACGGTGGTGAGCCTATGCCTCCGGACCTCCGGACCACGAAGGCCGGACCCGCGTGGGGTCCGGCCTCCCTGGTGCCAGGCGCCCGGTCGCCTCTCGGCGGGTGGCACTACGCGGCTCCAGCCGAACGGTATTCCGCGTAGGCGTTTCAGTGGGCCCGGGGGACTCGATGGCGCCTGACGCTCACTACAACGAACACGGTAACCCGGATGTTCCGCCGACGGCGGAATGGCGCGTCCGCGCGGTGCGCGTGCTGCGTCGCCTGGCCCGCGGTCGTCGTCTGGGATCATGCGTGGTGTGCGCCCTGATGCCGACGTCGAACCGGGTTCCCTGCTGGTCGCGGCACCGACTCTGACCGACCCCAACTTCCTCCGGACGGTGGTCTACGTCATCGACCACCGGGACGAGGGCAGCCTCGGCGTGGTGCTGAACCGCCCGAGCGAGGTCGCCGTCCACGACGTGCTGCCCGCGTGGGGCCCGCACGTGAGCAGGCCGCAGGCCGTCTACATCGGCGGGCCGGTGGAGCAGAAGACGGCGCTGTGCCTGGCCGCGCTGCGCACCGGCGAGGACCTGGCGTCACTCGACGGTGTGGTCGGCGTGCACGGGCCGGTGGCGCTGGTCGACCTGGACGCGGACCCGGACGTGCTGGTGGCGAAGGTGCGCGGGATGCGCGTGTTCGCCGGCTACTCCGGCTGGGGCGAGGGCCAGCTCGGCAACGAGGTCGCGCGCGGCGACTGGATCGTGGTGAAGGGCCTGCCCGACGACGTGCTCACGCCGCCGAACGTCGACCTGTGGGGACGGGTGCTGCGCCGTCAGGGCATGCCGACGGCGCTGATGGCGACGTTCCCGACGGACATCCGCCGGAACTAGGCGCGGGTCAGGACGCTGCAGCCGCCGCCACCGCACGCGCAGCCGCCGCAGCCGGCGGGCGCCGCCTGCTCGGGCATCGCCTCGGCGGCCCGGTGGCCGAGCACGCCGCCCGCGCTCGCGACCACGACGCTGCCGACCAGCCCGACCAGGCCGATGACCAGCGCCAACGCCGGGTTGACCGCCGCCGCGAAGGCCGCCACGAGGGCGATCGCGCCCGCGGTCGCGGTCGGCACGCCGGCGATCTTGTTGGCCAGCGCGAACGTTTCGTCGTCGCGCAGCGTGGCCTTGGTGCGCACACCGAAGAAGCGGTTGCGCCGCAGCAGGCCACGCACGCCGAGGAAGCCGATGGTCGCGAACGCGACACCGATCAGACCCAGCACCACTGGCAGCACGATGTTCACCCTGACGAGGGTAGGCCGGTCCTCCGATCCGGGTGGGGCCGGCCCCGGGTTCGCGGGCCCACCGCGGCCTCACCCGGTGCAACGCACTTGCGCTGCGCTGATACCGTGGAGGACATGAGCAAGGCCCGCCTGCTCCTTAGCTAGCCGCGCAGACCTCGTCAGCCAGGTCCGCGCGGCAACCCCTCATGCCCTTCCGGGCTGGGGGGTTTCGTCATGTCAGGGGCAGGTACCGATGGAGAGGGACATCCCGATGAGCACCGACGCGGCGGACGCGACGCCCGCCTACCGCTACACCGCCCAGTTGGCGGGCGAGATCGAGCGGCGCTGGCAGCAGCACTGGGAGGAGGAGGGGACCTTCCACGCGCCGAACCCGGTCGGGCCGCTCAAGGGCGAGGTGCCGGCGGACAAGCTGTTCGTGCAGGACATGTTCCCCTACCCGTCGGGCGCGGGCCTGCACGTGGGCCACCCGCTGGGCTTCATCGGCACGGACGTGTTCGCCCGGTACCACCGGATGAACGGCCGCAACGTGCTGCACACGATGGGCTTCGACGCGTTCGGCCTGCCCGCCGAGCAGTACGCCGTGCAGACCGGGCAGCACCCGCGCAAGACCACCGAGGACAACATCCAGACCTACCTGCGGCAGATCCGCAGGCTGGGCCTGGGCCACGACGAGCGCCGCCGGATCTCCACCATCGACCCGGGCTACTACAAGTGGACCCAGTGGATCTTCCTGCAGATCTTCAACTCCTGGTACGACCCGGCGGCGGGCAAGGCCAGGCCGATCGCCGAGCTGGAGGCGCAGTTCGCGTCCGGTGAGCGGGCCACGCCCGACAAGCCGTGGGCCGAGATGACCCGCCCGGAGCGGGAGAAGCTGCTGGGGCAGCACCGCCTGGTGTACCTGTCCGAGGCGCCGGTGAACTGGTGCCCCGGCCTGGGCACCGTGCTGGCGAACGAGGAGGTCACCGCGGACGGCCGCAGCGAGCGCGGCAACTTCCCGGTGTTCCGGCGCTCCCTGCGCCAGTGGATGATGCGGATCACCGCGTACTCCGACCGGCTGATCGACGACCTGGACCGGCTGGACTGGCCGGACAAGATCAAGGCGATGCAGCGCAACTGGATCGGGCGCTCGCACGGCGCCCGGGTCAAGTTCGCCGTGGCCGGGCACGACGGCGTCGACGTCGAGGTGTTCACCACCCGGCCCGACACGCTGTTCGGCGCGACGTACATGGTGCTGGCGCCCGAGCACCCGCTGGTGGACGTGATCGCGTCCGCCGAGCAGGCCGACGCGATCGCCGCGTACCGCGCCGAGGTGTCGCGCAAGTCCGAGCTGGACCGGCAGGAGAACAAGGAGAAGACCGGCGTCTTCACCGGCGCGCACGCGGTCAACCCGGTCAACGGCGCGCGGATCCCGGTGTACCTGGCGGACTACGTGCTGATGGGCTACGGCACCGGCGCGATCATGGCGGTGCCCGGCCAGGACCAGCGCGACTGGGACTTCGCCAAGGCGTTCGACCTGCCGATCATCCGGACCGTGCAGCCGCCGGAGGACTTCGACGGCGAGGCGTACACGGGCTCCGGTCCGGCGGTGAACTCCAGCCACGAGAGCAGCGTGAGCCTGGACGGCCTGGACGTCGACGAGGCCAAGAAGAAGATCATCGCCTGGCTGGAGGAGCAGGGCCGGGGCGAGGGCACGGTGCAGTTCAAGCTGCGCGACTGGCTGTTCTCCCGGCAGCGGTACTGGGGCGAGCCGTTCCCGGTCGTGTACGACGCCGACGGCACGCCGATCGCGGTGCCGGAGTCGATGCTGCCGATCGAGCTGCCCGACGTGGACGACTACTCGCCGCGCACGTTCGACCCGGACGACGCGAACTCCGAGCCGTCGCCGCCGCTGTCGCGCGCCGAGGACTGGGTCACCGTCGAGCTGGACCTGGGCGACGGGCCCAAGCAGTACCGGCGCGAGACCAACACCATGCCCAACTGGGCGGGTTCGTGCTGGTACCAGCTGCGGTACGTGGACCCGACGGAGTCCGAGCGGTTCGTCAACGCGGAGAACGAGCGGTACTGGCTGGGCCCGCGCACCGACGAGCACGGCCCGTCCGACCCCGGCGGCGTCGACCTGTACATCGGCGGCGTGGAGCACGCGGTGCTGCACCTGCTGTACGCGCGGTTCTGGCAGAAGGTGCTGTTCGACCTGGGCCACGTGTCCGGCGACGAGCCGTACCGGCGGCTGTTCAACCAGGGCTACATCGAGGCCTACGCCTACCGCGACTCGCGCGGCACCCCCGTGCCCGCCGAGGAGGTGGAGGAGCGCGACGGCAAGTACTTCTTCGACGGCGAAGAGGTCAAGCGCGAGTACGGCAAGATGGGCAAGAGCCTGAAGAACGTCGTCACGCCGGACGAGATGTGCGAGAAGTACGGCGCCGACACGTTCCGGCTGTACGAGATGTCGATGGGCCCGATGGACGTCTCGCGGCCGTGGGCGACCAAGGACGTCGTCGGCGCGCAGCGGTTCCTGCAGCGGCTGTGGCGCAACCTGGTCGACGAGACCACGGGCGAGCCGCGGGTCACCGACGAGGACCCGGGCGAGGACGCGCTGCGGCTGCTGCACAAGACGATCGCGGGCGTGCACGACGACTTCGCGAACCTGCGCTACAACACGGCGGGCGCGAAGCTGATCGAGCTGAACAACCACGTCACCAAGCACTTCCCGGGCGGCGCGCCGCGCGCGCTGGCCGAGCCGCTGGCGCTGATGCTGGCGCCGTTGAGCCCGCACGTCGCCGAGGAGCTGTGGGCCAAGCTGGGCCACACCGACTCGCTGGCGCACGGCCCGTTCCCGGCGGCGGACGAGAAGTACCTGGTCGAGGACACGGTCGAGTACCCGATCCAGGTCAACGGCAAGGTGAAGGCGCGCGTGGTCGTGACGGCGTCGGCGTCGGCGACCGAGGTGGAGGCGGCGGCGCTGGCCGAGGAGAAGGTGGCCGAGCTGCTGAACGGCGGCTCGCCGCGCAAGGTGATCGTCGTGCCGGGCCGGTTGGTCAACGTGGTGCTGTAGCGGGGTTCGCGGACAGCCGGTTCACGGACGGGGCAACTGGGCGGCCACTTCGGTCATCGCGTCGAGCAGGTCCGGCTCGACGTGCCCGGTTGCCGGTTCGGACTCGGCGATCGTGATCGTGGTGTCCTTGATCTCCGACCAGTAGTGCGTGGCGGTGAACCGGACGTCCGGCATGCCGACCACCCCGCCGCCGAGCGGTTGCACGTCGCCGGAGCCCGCGACGTCGATGACCCGGTCGAACTGCCGGGCGTGGTTGCGGCCCGGGAACGTCACCCACACCACCGACACCACGGCCGCGTTGCCCGCCTGGTCGCCGACGGCGAGCAGGAGGCGGTCCAGCGACGTGCACGGGGTCTGGGCGAGGAAGTCGCGCACCTGGCCGAACGAGTTCGCCACGCAGTCGAGCTCCTGCTTGACCGCCTGCTTGCTGATCCCGACACCGAGGTGGCTCATCGCGCCTTCGGTGTCACCGCCGCGCGCCGCGCGCTTGGCGTCCCACTTGCGGACGCCGATGCTCTCCACCGGGGCCGCCGCCCCGCCTCCGCCGCTCGCGCCCGAGTTCAGCGCCGCGCCACCGGCCCCGCCCGCGCCCGCGAGGACGACGAGCACCGCGGCCACTAACGCCACGCCGCCGGATCCCTTGTCGGAACTCTTCCCCGCCACCATCCCCCCGCCCCGAGTCGTTCTCGCCGCTGCGGCCACCACATGCAACCCCGCCCGGGTGCCCCTGGTTGCGCCGCGGACGCGAAAAGCCCTCGAACGGCCCAGCAGGTATGCCCGGAAGTCGCAGCTCACGGACGCGTCAGGTGACGAAAACCCATCTCTCCCAGGATCTGCGCGAGCATCGAGTCGAACATCGGCTCGGGGTTGGACACCGCGAACGGGAAGCGGCCGAAGACCTCCAGGGCCACGTGACCGTAGATCCGCACCCACGACTGCGTGATGTGGTAGACCGCGCCGAGCGGCAGCACGCTCGCGTCCACCGCGACGCCGCGGTCGTTCACGGTGGCCAGCAGCACCTGCTGGAACGCCGCCAGGTCGGCGTGCAGGTTCTCCGGCGCGTCGTGGCCGAGGTCCTCCGGCAGCGGGTGGCTCGCGATCAGCCTGCCCGCGACCTCCAGGAACACCCGGCCGAACTGGTCGCCGACCTGGCCTCGGCCGTCCGGGGCGCAGGAGCCGAGCGCGTCCTCGGTGGAGGCGAACACCAGCGTGAACTCCTGCGGGTGCGCGAGCGCCCAGCGCCGGAAGCCCCGGCACACCGCGTAGACCTGCGCGCTGACGTCGTCCTCGTCGATGCCGTCGAGGTCGGCGTCGAGCTCGGCGGCCAGGTCCGTGCAGATGTCCTCGGCGAGCCGGCGGAGCAGGTCCTCGCGCGAGTCGTAGTACCGGTACAGCGCGGGGGCGGTGATGCCGACTTCACGTGCGATCGCACGCAGAGTGACGGCGTCCCGGCCGTGCTCCACGAGCAGGGCACGGGCCTGTCGCCGGATGTCACGCTCGGTCTCAGCGCGTAGCCGCTCACGGCGAGTGGCCTCGGTCATAAGTCACCCAATCAGGTTGTAAACACCGTTCACCCGGGTATAACTTCGGGACAGGTGAGTGAACACCGTTTACGTAGTTGACGCCATTCACCCAACCGTAACCCATCTGCCTGGGAGGACGCGTGTTCGCGAAGTGGGGATCGCTGGCGTACCGCCGCAGATGGGTGGTGTTGATCGCGACGGTGGCCCTGGCGGTGGTCGGCGGCATCTGGGGACTCGGCGTGTTCGACCGCCTCAGCCAGGGCGGCTACGAGGCGCCGACGAGCGAGGCCGCGCGGGCCAACCAGGTCGCGCAGGACGCGTTCGGCCGACAGGGCGGCGACGTGCTGGTGGTCTACAACACCACCGACCCCGCCAAGCTCCAGCAGATCGCCGGCGAGCTGGCCGACCTCCCGGCGGACGCCGTGCTGAAGGTGCAGCCGCCGTTCCCGTCGCCGCAGAGCGGCAAGTCGCTCGTCGTGATCACGCTGACCTCGGGTGACTCGAACACGCAGCTCAAGCAGTACGACCAGATCGCCGACCGGCTCCAGGTCGACGGGCTGGAGGCGCAGGTGGGCGGCCTGGTGCCGACCCAGAAGGCGATCAGCGACATGTCCGCCTCCGACCTGACCAAGGCCGAGGCCGTCTCGCTGCCGATCGTGCTCATCCTGCTGGTGATCATCTTCGGCGGCCTGGTCGCCGCGTCGCTGCCGGTGCTGGTGGGCGGTCTCGCGATCATGGGCTCGCTCGGCGTGCTGCACGCCGTCTCGCTGGTCGCCGACGTGAACTCGTTCGCGGTCAACGTGGCCAGCCTGCTCGGCCTCGGCATGGCGATCGACTACGGCCTGTTCATGGTCGGCCGGTTCCGCGAGGAGCTGGCCGCCGGCCGCGACACGCCGGATGCCGTGCGCCGGACGGTCATGTCGGCGGGCCGCACCGTGCTGTTCTCCGCGACGCTGCTGGTGATCGCGCTCGCCGGGCTCCTGCTGTTCCCGCACGGCTTCCTGAAGTCCCTGAGCTACGGCGGCATGTCGGCGGTGGCCATCGCGGCGGTCGTGTCGCTCACCCTGCTCCCCGCGTTGCTGGCCGTCCTGGGCCACCGCGTGGACAAGCTCGCCCTGCCGTGGCGCAAGAAGGCCGCCGGCGGAACCGGCAACCAGCCGAAGGTGCCGTCCGAGGCAGGCTGGCGCAGGCTCGCCGCCCGGGTGATGAAGCGGCCGGTGCTGTTCGCGCTGCCGATCGTGCTGGTCCTGCTCGCGCTCGGCTCGCCGTTCCTCGGCGTGAAGTTCGGCGAGGTCACCGAGAAGGTGCTGCCCGAGGGCAACCCGGCGCGCGTCGCCGCGGAGACGGTCAACGAGGACTTCGCCGCGCTGTCCAACTCCGGCTTCAAGATCGTGATCACCGGCGACCCGTCGCCCGCCGCCGTGCAGGAGTTCGTCGGCGACGTCGCCGCGGTGCCCGGTGTCGGCGAGGCGCAGGTCGCGGCGGAGCCGGCCGACGGCGTCTGGCTGGTCAACGCCGGGCTGGACCAGGACGCGTTGAGCGACGAGTCCAAGCAGGCGCTGCGGGACGTGCGGGCGCTCGCCGGGCCCGGTGACGAGGTGCTCGTCGGCGGCAGCACGGCGATGGTGAGCGACAGCCTCGACGCCATCGGCGAGAAGCTGCCGCTGATGATCGTGCTGCTGGTCGGCGCGACGTTCGTGCTGATGTTCCTGGCGTTCGGGTCCGTGCTGCTGCCGATCAAGGCCGTGGTGATGAGCGCGCTGAGCCTGTCGGCCACGTTCGGCGTGCTGGTGTGGGTGTTCCAGGACGGGCACGGCGCGTCGCTGCTCGGCGTCACGCCCGCGCCGCTGGAGTCCGGGATCGTGGTGCTGATGGCGGCCGTGGTCTTCGGGTTGTCCACGGACTACGAGGTGTTCCTGCTGTCCCGGATGGTCGAGGCGCGCGGTCGCGGCGCGTCGACCGAGGAGGCGGTGACCACCGGTCTGGCGAAGACCGGCCGGGTGATCACGGCCGCGGCGCTGCTGCTGATCGTGGTGACGGGCGCGTTCGCGTTCTCGCAGATCACGATGATGCGGTTCGTCGGCGTCGGCATGATCCTCGCGCTCGCGCTGGACGCCACCGTGGTGCGGATGCTGCTCGTGCCCGCCGTGATGAAGATGCTCGGCGACGCCGCGTGGTGGGCCCCGGGGCCGTTGCGGCGGATCCAGGAGCGGATGGCGATCCACGAGGAGGCGCCGGTGGAGGACGAGCGGCTGCCGCAGCACGTCTAGGCGGTCGGTCGGCGTCTCAGGAGTGGTCGACCGGTTCGAACGCGATGGCCGTGGCGGTGACGCCGCGGCCACCGTCGTTCAACCCGCCGAGCTGGAACGTGGTCAGCACCCGGTTGTCGGCGCTGTCCAGCACGGTCGCGGTGTTGCCGCTGGACAGGAACACGCGGCGGTCGCCGGGCGCGATGGCCAGCGCCTTCGCCCTGAGCCGCAACGACTTCGCGGCGCGGGTCGTGGTGTCGACGACGGCCACGCGGCGGTTGAGGGCCACGTAGACGCGGCGGCCGTCCGGGGTGACCGCGATGCTGCCCGCGCCCTTGCCGACCGGCGTCGACCAGCGCAGCTCGTCGGTGCGCGCGTCGATCATGGAGACGGTGCCGCCGCCCTCGCCGACGTCGAGCGAGCTGACGTAGACCGCGGCGCCGTCCGGGCTGACCGCGACGTGCTGCGGCATCCCCTCGACGTCGATCGTGGTCCGCGGGCTCGCGGTCTCGGTGTCGAGCACGCTCACCGTGCCGTCCTGCGCGTTGGCCACGTACAGCCGGCGGCCGTCGGGCGTGACCGCGATGCCCTGCGGCTGCCCGCCCGCCCTGATCGCCGCGACCAGGCGGAACGTCGACGGGTCGACCACCGCCACCGCGCCGCTGCCGGTGACGTAGAGGCGTTCGCCGTCCGGGCGCAGCACCGCCTGCGCGAGCTGCGCGCGGGCGTCGATGCGCCCGACGACCTTGCCCGCCACCGGGTCGACCGCCGTGATCACGCCCGCCCAGCCGTTGACCACGTACACCCGCCGGCCACCCGGCGCGACCGCCGCGCCCGTGGTCCACGCGCCGGTGTTGGCGCTCGCCACGACCCGGCCGTCGGTGGTGTCGAGCACCTGCACCCGGCCGTCGTGGGTGATCACGTAGGCCCGGGGCGCGGGTGTGCCGGCGACGGTGACGACGTGCGACCGCTCCTGGCCGGCGGCGGAGAGCGCGGCGGCGAGGAGGACGGCTGCGGTGCCCATGGCTGCGGTGCGTCGTCGTCCCCACATGGCTGGATGGGAACACCGCCGCGCGGTCGGGTTCCACCCTCGTCCTACGGACGGGTGCCTTTTGGTGCCGGACCGGGTGATGGGGTCGGGCTGCCGCCCGCGGCGGCGGGACGGGCGGCAACGGCGGCGGTGCGCCCGGCGCCGGTCGCTCGGGGGGCGAAACGACCGACGCCGGACCCCTGCCGGTGCCGGAGCACCGGTGGTCGTACCCCGACGACGTAGACCTCTACACCAGGTTGACGCAGTCCGGGCCGTTTTGGATCCCGAGAGCTACGAATCAGCCGAAATTCGCCGAGTTGCCACCAGCTTGGCGTAACGCGTGCCCGCCGTCAGGAGGACGAGGCCCGCGCCGATGAACGCGAGCACGCGCGCGATGCCGTCCAACGCGGCCATGTCGAACAGCAGCAACTTCGCCACCGCCGCGCCGACCAGCACCAACCCGGCCACCCGCAGGGACTTCCGGTCGATGCCGCGCACCAGCAGCACCAGCGCGGCGACCGTCCACGACACCGTCACGATCGAGTGACCGAAGAGGAATCCGGTCACGTCCTGCGACACCAGCAGCGCACCGCACAACACGACACCGGCCGCCGCGTACAGCAGGACGACACCCGTGACGATCCACGGGAACGGGTGCCTGCCCAGGATCCCCAGGCCCGAAGCGACCCACGGCAGCACGACCACGAGCACCCCGAGGACCAGCGCGGTCAGCATGCCGGACACCAGGAACCCCGAGCTGTCCACGCGCCACGGTTCGTCCAGCAGCAGTCGCGGCGGCACGGCGTGCGCGACGGTGAGCAGGAAACCGATGGCGCCGAACACGAGCGAGCCGAGCAGCGGACCGCGCGACGCGAGGACCTTGGCCAGGAACGCCAGCACCAGGGCCTCGGCCAGCACCACCGCGGCCCGCGTGCCGCCGTCCAGGGCGATCGTCGTGGCCTGGAACAACGCGAACACGCCGACCGCGCCGACGGCCGCGGTGAAGTTCTTCGGCAACGAGCGCCGACCGGCCGCCCACAGCGCGAGCATCAGCACCGCGACCGCGCCGGCGACACCCGCGCCGAGGGTGCGGTCCAGGACGGCGGTGGTGAGCAGGGCGGGCAGCGGCGACCCGACGGCGAGGGCGAGCGCGGTGGTGTCGGCGGGTCGGGCGTTGATGGTGAGCACGGCGGCGGCCACGCCGATCACGGCGGCGAGCAAGGAGATCCCGGCCAGCGCGTACTCGTCCGTGCGGCCGATCACCAGGACCGAGGCGATCAGCGGCGGCACGCCCGCGGTGACCGCGAGCCACGGCCAGTCGCGCTTGAGGTGCACCGGGCTCGCCGCGATCTTCAGGACCAGCAGGAACGCCACGAGCAGCGGCGTGAACCCCTGCGTGAGGACGGGTGCGCACACGGCGCAGGCCGCGACCACGCCGATGGCGAGGGCGGCCGAGTCCCAGCGCAGCGCGAGCAGCAGCCCGCCGCCCGCGATGAGCAGGCCCGCGGCCAGACCCCCGCCTTCGGGCAGGTAGTCGTAGATCGAGGTGGCGGCGATGACGTCCAGGTAGAGCACGGCGATGCCGGTGGCGGCGAGGGCGAACGCGCCGGTGCGGCCGGCCGGGGTGCGGTGCAGCCACAGGCCGAGGCCGACCAGCACGCCGCCGAGCGCGGCGCCGCCGAGGACGCGGGGCAGGGGGCCGAGGTAGCCGCGTTGGACGGCCAGGACCAGGAGGAGGACGACGCCGAGCAGCGTGACCGCGCCGCCGACCCAGGCGAGGAGCTTGCTGCCCGCGCCGTCCTTGGCGAGGCGGTCGAAGAGCGTGGGGCCGGGCGGCGGCGGAGGGGTCGGTGGCCAGTACGGGGCGGGTTGGCCCCAGCCCTGCGGCGGGCCCTGGAGTGGACCCTGCGGTGGTGGTGCGTAGCCGGGCTGGGGCGCGGGGTAGGCCGTCGGGCCGTTCGGGTGGGCGGGCGGTCGGGGCGCCGTCGGGTAGGTGGGAGCGGCCGGCTGGGCCGGGGCGTGCGCGGTCTGGGCCGGCGCGTGCGCGGTCTGGGCCGGTTCGGTCTGCCGTGGGGCGGGCGCGGTCGGCTCACTCGCGGGCGCGCCCGTCACCGGTGCACTGGCCACTGGCGCATCGGTCACGGGCGCGCTGGTCACGGGCGTGCCGGAGGTAGGTGCGGCCGCCGTGCCGGGGGCGAGCGGAGCGGTCGACGTCGTCACCGCTTGGGCGCTGCCGACCCGGTGCAGTTCCTGGCCCACCGCCTCCAAGCGGCGGCCGAGGTGCCCGAGTTCGTCCGCGAGCCTCGTCAACGGGTCCTGCCCAGTACCGGTCATGTGACCAGAGTCGCCCGGATCCGGTGTATCCGGAATCCGTACCACTACTCAACCCGGTACCGAACCGGTCACGCCGGGACCTGGCACAGTGCCACCGTGACTGTTCTCGTGCTCGGTTCGGCCAACGCGGACCTCGTCGTCTCGGTGCCACGCCGACCCGCCGGCGGTGAGACTGTGCTCGGCGGCGACACCGTCGTCCTGCCCGGTGGCAAGGGCGCGAACACCGCCGTGGCCGCCGCTCGGCTGGGCGCGTCGGTGGCGTTCGCAGGTGCGGTGGGCGGGGACCAGTACGGGGAGTTGTTGTTGGGCTCCCTGTCGTCGTCGGGTGTGCGGACCGATTTCGTGCGCACGTCCTCCCGGCCCACGGGCTTGGCCTACATCACCGTGACGCCGGACGGTGAGAACTCGATCGTCGTCGCCCCCGGCGCCAACTCCGACCTCGGTGTGTCCGATGTGGACGCCCTGACCTGGGACGACGTGTCGGTGCTGGTGTGCTCCCTGGAGGTGCCCGTGCCGACCGTGTCGCACGCCGTGCGGGTGGCGGCGTCCCACGGCGTCCGGCCGGTGCTGAACCTGTCGCCGGTGGTCGAGGTGCCCGCGGAGACGATGGCGCTGCTGGACCCGCTGATCGTGAACGAGCACGAGGCGGCGTCGCTGGCGTCGTCGTTCGAAGGGCTGCTGGCGTTGGGCCCGAAGTCCGCCGTGGTCACGCTGGGCGCCCGCGGCGCGGCCGTCATCACACCGTCCGGTGTGGTCGAGGTCGGCGCGCCCGCGGTGTCCGTTGTGGACACGACGGGTGCCGGCGACGCGTTCGCCGGCGCCCTGGCGGTCGCCCTGTCGTCCGACTCGTCCCTACCGGAAGCCGCCACCTTCGCCGCCCGCGTCGCCGCCCACTCGGTGACCTCGGCCGGCGCCCAACCCTCCTACCCGACCCTGGCCCAACTGCGAACCGGATGAACCCGCACCACCGACCACCCGGAAATGTCGGACCTCGCCGGCAGAATGAAAGCAAGGGATCCCCTTGGCGGGGACCCCTGCGAAGCCCTTCCGCACAGTTCCGGCCGGTTCCGGCCGGGGCGAAGGCGGGGCGAGGGCAGGGGTGGGCGTGTGCTGGGGTGGCTGGGCGCTGCTGCCGTGGCCGGGCTGCCGATGTAGCGGGCCGGGTAGCGGGTTCGGGGTCGGTGGCGTTGGCTTGTCCTTCACGTCCCGTCGACCTGAGGGTATGGTCTAGACCATGTCGAGTGCGCGGCTGAGTGGTGTCGGGGTGAGTTCCGGGCGGGCGTCGGGGCCCGTGGTCCGGGTCGCCGAGCCCCTGGGGGAACCGCCGGTCGGGCCCGCGCCGGCGGATCCGGTGGCCGAGGCGGCGCGGATCAGGCCCGCGGCGGAGGTGGTGGTGGCCCGGTTGCGCGAACGGGCCGCCGCGGCGAGCGGTGACGCGAAGGACGTGTTGGAGACCACGGCGGCGATGGCGGCCGACCCCGCGTTGCTGTCCCAGGCCGAGAAGCTGGTCACGTCCGACTCCCTGCCCGCCGCACGGGCCGTGCACCAGGCCGCCGGCGGGTTCATCACGGCACTCGAAGCGGCGGGCGGGTACATGGCCGAACGGGCCCGCGACGTCCGCGACGTCCGCGACCGGCTGGTCGCCGAACTGCTCGGCGTGGCCGCGCCCGGTGTGCCGTCGCTTGCCTCGCCGTCCGTGCTGGTGGCCCGCGACCTGGCCCCCGCCGACACCGCCGGCCTCGACCCGGCCAAGGTGCTGGCCCTGGTCACCGAGGAGGGCGGACCCACCTCGCACACCGCGATCCTGGCCCGGTCGCTCGGCATCCCGGCCGTGGTGGCGTGCCGCGGCGTGCTCGACCTCGACGTGCCCGCCCTGCTCGTGGACGGCGACACCGGCGTGGTGCAGGCCTCCGACGGCACGGTCCGCGCGGCGCACGTCGCGGGCCGGGCGGAGTGGAACGGCGTCGGCGTGCTGCGCGACGGGTACCGGGTGAAGGTGCTCGGCAACGTCGGCTCCCCCGCCGACGCGGTCGCGGCGGCGGCCGGTGGCGCGGAGGGCGTCGGCCTGTTCCGGACCGAGTTCTGCTTCCTGTCCGCCGCGACCGAGCCGTCGGTGGCCGAGCAGCGCGAGGCGTACGCGGCGGTGCTGGCGCCGTTCGCGGGCAAGCCCGTCGTGGTCCGCACGCTGGACGCGGGCGCGGACAAGCCGCTGCCGTTCCTGGCGCCCGAGCCGGAGCCGAACCCCGCCTTGGGCGTGCGCGGCCTCCGGGTCGCCTTCGACCGCCCCGACGTGCTGGAACGCCAGCTCGAAGCGATCGCGCTCGCGGCCGCCGACACCGACGCCGACGTGTCGGTGATGGCGCCGATGGTCGCCACCGCCGCCGAGGCCGCGTGGTTCGCCGAACGGGCGCGCGCGGCCGGCATCCGGCGCGCGGGCGTGATGATCGAGATCCCGGCGGCGGCCCTGAGCGCCCACGAGGTGCTGGCCGCGGTCGACTTCGTCTCCATCGGCACCAACGACCTGGCCCAGTACGTGTTCGCGGCGGACCGGCAGGTCGGCGCGGTGGCCGCGCTCAACGACCCGTGGCAGCCCGCCCTGCTGCGGCTGATCAAGCTGGTCGGCGACGCGGGCACGGCCGCGGGCAAGCCGGTGGGCGTCTGCGGTGAGGCCGCCGCCGATCCGCTGCTGGCGTGCGTGCTGACCGGGTTGGGCGTGACGAGCCTGTCGATGAACCACACGGCGCTGGCGGGCGTGGGCGCGAAGCTCGCCTCGACCAGCTTCGACCTGTGCCAGCTGGCAGCCCGCGGCGCGGTGGCGGCGGCGGACCCGGCGTCGGCGAAGCTGGCGGCCCGCGCCCCTCACTGACCGACGGCGTCCAGCAGGGCGTCCCGGACCAGCTGGATCAACGGGTGGTCCTCGCTGCCCCGGCGAACGGCCGCGACCACCCGCCGCAACGGCGCCGTGCCGCGCACGGGCACGCCGCGCACGGCGTTGCGGGGCACCAGAGCCACCCCCGCGCCCGCCCGCACCAACGCGCCGATGGCCCGGAAGTCGTCGGACGTGTGCGTGATCCGCGGCGCGAAACCGGCGTCCTCGCACGCCAGCTGCACGACGTCGCGCACCGGGTTGCCGGGCAGCGTCACGACCCAGTCGTCGTCCGCGAGGTCGGCCAGGTCCACCTCCGCCCGACCGGCCAACGGGTGCGCCGGCGGCAGCACCACGTCGAACGGCTCGGTGTAGAGCGGGAACCGGGTCAGCCGCCGGTCGTCGGTGCGCAGCCGGTACTCCTCGGTGATCGCCAGGTCGATCTCGCCGTCGAGCAGCAGCGGCACGCTGGCGTGCCCCTCCACGTCGCGCACCCGCAGCGTCACGTCCGGCGCGGTCACCCGCAGCGCGGCCAGCGCGGGCGCGACGACCTGCGTGATCGCCGACGCGAAGCTGCCGACCTCGACCCGCCCGGTCGCGCCGGAGGTGAACGCGGCCAGCGTCGCCTGCGCCCGCTCCAGCTCCGCGGCCACCGCGTTGGCGTGCCGGACCAGCAGCTCGCCGGCGGCGGTCAACGACACCCGCCGGCCACGCCGCCGCAGCAGCTCGTGCCCCACCTCGGACTCCAGGGCGGCCAGCTGCTGCGACACCGCGGACGGCGTGAGGTGCAGGGCCTGCGCCGCCGCCGTCACGGTGCCGTGGTCGGCGAGCGCGCGCAGCACCCGCAGCCGTCGTGGGTCGATCACGGGTACGTCGCCACGACGTGCACGCCCAGCCCGCGTGCGGTACCAAGAGCCATGCGTTCGCTCCGCGCCACGGAATCGATCATCGCCGGTCTCGGCCTGCTCGTGCTGGTCGTGTTCGGCTTCGTCGTGCCCAGCGCCCGGGCGGGCGAGCCGGAGATGAACGGCGTCGTGGTGACCCTCACGATCCTGGTGTCGGCGATCCTGCTCGTGTTCGCCGGCATCTGGGGCCCCGGCGGCAAGAAGTGAGCCCTCACATCCGGTCGCGGGCCGCGATGAACGCGTCCACGGCGCGGTTCACGTCGTCGGTCGAGTGGGCCGCCGACATCTGGGTCCGGATCCGCGCCTTGCCGTGCGGCACGACGGGGTACGAGAAGCCGATCACGTAGATGCCCTGCTCCAGCAGCAGGTCGGCCATCCGGGACGCCTCGGCCGCGTCGCCGATCATCACCGGGATGATCGGGTGCTCGCCCGGCAGCAGGTCGAAGCCCGCCTCGGTCATCCGCGAGCGGAACAGCGCGGTGTTCTCGCGCAGCCTGGTCAGCAGCTCGCCGGACGAGCTGAGCAGGTCGAGCGCGGCGATCGCGGCGGCGGTGATCGACGGCGCCAGCGAGTTGGAGAACAGGTACGGCCGCGACCGCTGCCGCAGCATCTCCACGATCTCCGCCCGCCCGGAGGTGTAGCCGCCGGACGCGCCGCCCAGCGCCTTGCCGAGCGTGCCGGTGACGATGTCCACCCGGTCCTGCACGCCGAACAGCTCGGGGGTGCCGCGACCGTTCGGGCCGGTGAAGCCGACCGCGTGCGAGTCGTCGACCATCACCAGCGCGTCGTACCGCTCGGCCAGGTCGCAGATCTCGTCCAGCGGCGCGAGGTAGCCGTCCATGGAGAACACGCCGTCGGTCGCGACCAGCCGGTAGCGGGCGTCGGCGGAGTCCTTGAGCTGCCGCTCCAGGTCGTCCATGTCCCGGTTCTTGTACCGGTACCGGCGGGCCTTGGACAGCCGCACGCCGTCGATGATCGACGCGTGGTTCAGCTCGTCGGAGATGATCGCGTCGTCCGCGCCGAGCAGGGTCTCGAACAGGCCGCCGTTGGCGTCGAAGCACGAGCTGTAGAGGATCGTGTCCTCGGTGCCCAGGAACTGCGAGAGCCGCAGCTCCAGCTCCTTGTGGGGTTCCTGCGTGCCGCAGATGAACCGCACGGACGCCATGCCGAAGCCCCACCGGTCCAACGCCTCGTGCGCGGCCTCGACCAGCCGCGGGTGGTCGGCCAGGCCCAGGTAGTTGTTGGCGCAGAAGTTCAGCACCTCGGCGCCGGAGCCGACGCGCACGGCGGCGTTCTGCGGCGTGCCGATCACCCGTTCCGCCTTGTAGAGCCCGGCCGCGCGGATCTCGTCCAGGCCGGTCCGCAGGTCCTCGCGCATCGCGCCGTACATCAGTGAGCTCCCGTCCAGTCGAGGATGACCTTGCCGCACTTGCCCTCGCGCGCCGTCGCGAACGCCTCGTCGAAGGCCGTGTAGTCGAACCGGTGCGTGATCACCGGCGACAGGTCGAGGCCGCGTTGCAGCAGCACGGACATCGAGTACCAGGTCTCGAACATCTCCCGGCCGTAGATGCCCTTGATCTGGAGCATCTTGAGCACGACGCTGCTCCAGTCGACCGCGAACTCCTCGGCGGGCAGGCCGAGGATGGCGACCCGGCCGCCGTGCGCCATGTTGCCGATCATCTCCTGCAGCGCGACCGGCTTGCCGGACATCTCCATGCCGACGTCGAAGCCCTCGGACATGCCGAGCTCGGTCTGCGCGTCGGCGATCGTGCGCTCGGTGACGTCGAGCGCGAGGTCGACGCCGACCTTGCGGGCCAGGTCCAGCCGGTGCTCGCTGACGTCCGTGATGACGACGTTGCGCGCGCCCGCGTGCTTGGCCACGGCCGCCGCCATGATCCCGATCGGGCCGGCGCCGGTGATCAGCACGTCCTCGCCGATGACCGGGAACGACAGCGCGGTGTGCACGGCGTTGCCGAAGGGGTCGAAGATCGCGGCCACGTCCAGGTCGACGGGCGCGCGGTGCACCCAGGCGTTCTGCTCGGGCAGCACCACGTACTGCGCGAACGCGCCGTCGCTGTGCACGCCGAGGCCGCGGGTGTTGGCGCACAGGTGCCGGCGGCCCGCCTTGCAGTTGCGGCACGTGCCGCAGACCAGGTGGCCCTCGCCGCTGACCAGGTCGCCGACCTTCACCCCGGTCACCGCGGCGCCCGTCTCGACCACCTCGCCGACGAACTCGTGCCCGAGCACGAGCGGCGCGCTGATGTTGTGCGCGGCCCACTCGTCCCACGAGTCGATGTGCAGGTCCGTGCCGCAGATGCCGGTGCGCAGGACCCGGACCACCACGTCACCGGTGCCGGGGGTGGGGTCCGGGACGTCGGTCAACGACAACCCCGGCCCGGCGGTCGCCTTGACCAGTGCCTTCATGCGGGCGAGTGTGCTCCCACCCTCTTGTGCAGTCCATCAGGACTTTCTGAATTCACTCGTAAGTTCAGCTTCACAGGTGATGTTGCGGGCCATGCCGCCGAACACCACCCCGTGGAACGGCCACACCAGCCACCAGTACACGTGCCCGGCCAGCCCGCGCGGCACGAACACCGCCCGTTGCCGGTAGGTCGACCCGCCGCCGTCGGCCGCCGCGACCCGCAGCTCCAGCCAGGCCAGCCCCGGCACCCGCATCTCCGCGCGCAACCGCAGCAGCCGTCCCCGGTCGAGCTCCTCCACCCGCCAGAAGTCCAGCGCCTCGCCGACGTGCAGGCGCCGGGGGTCACGCCGCCCGCGCCGCAGCCCGACACCGCCGACCAGCCGGTCGAGCCACCCGCGCACCGCCCAGGCCAGGGGGAACGAGTACCAGCCGTGCTCGCCGCCGATGCCCTCCACGACCTGCCACAGCCGCTCCGGTGACGCGGCGGTCCGCCGTTCCCGCACGTCCACGTACGACGAGCCGCCGGACCAGTCGGGGTCGGACGGCAGCGGGTCGGCGGGCGCACCCGGCACCGACGCCCCCGACCAGCGGGTCTCCACGTCCGCGTCGCGGACCTTCGCCAGCGCGAGCGCCACCGCCCGGTCGTAGCCGGTGTTCGCGCCCGGCAGGTACGCCTCGATGTCGTGCTCCCGGCACACCACCTCGTGCACCAGCGACTCGATCAGCGGCGACGCGATCGACCGCGGCACCGGCGTGACCAGGTTGACCCAGTGCGCGGACAGGCGCGGCGTGAGCACCGGCACCGGCAGCACGCGCCGCCGGCGCAGCCCGGCCACCTCCGCGTACCGGAGCATCATCTCCAGGTAGGTCAGCACGTCCGGGCCGCCGATGTCGAACGTCCGGTTCACCTCGGCCGGCAGCCCCACCGCGTCGACCAGGTACCGCAGCACGTCCCGCACCGCGATCGGCTGGACCCGGTTGCGCACCCAGCGCGGCGTGACCATGACCGGCAGGCGTTCGGCGAGGTAGCGCAGCATCTCGAAGCTCGCCGAGCCGGACCCGATGACCACCGCCGCCTGCAGCACCACCGCGGGCACCGGGCCGCGCAGGAACACGTCCCCGACCTCCTTGCGCGAGGCCAGGTGGGGCGACAGCGCCACGCCCGGCGGGTGCAGTCCGCCCAGGTAGACGATCCGCCGCACCCCCGCGTCCGCCGCGGCGCGCGCCGTGTTCTCCGCGGCACGCCGGTCCGCGTCGACGAAGTCCGGATCGCTCAACGAGTGCACGAGGTAGTGCACGACGTCGACGTCCCGCATCGCGGCGTCCAGCGAGGCCGGGTCGAGCACGTCGCCGCGCACGACCTCGACCTGCCCGGCCCACGGCACGTCCCGCAGCTTGCGCGGGTCGCGGACCAGGCACCTGACCCGGTGGCCCGCCGCGACCAGCCGGGGCACGAGCCGTCCGCCGAGGTAGCCGGTCGCGCCGGTGACGAGGCAGTGCACCCCACGATCCTCACCGCGCGACGGCCGGAGCGCACGACGGGGTCAGGCGTGCCGGAACCAGCGGGTCTTCTTCTTGATCTCCACGTTGCCCGCGCGCACCAGGCCGTGCACGACGAAGTGCGGTCGGCCGTTCACGCCCGTGCCGACCTTGTCCTTCAGGTTGCTCGCGGCCAGCTCCACGCCGTCGGCGTTGACCGTCGCGCCCTCCGGCAGCACCAGCTTCACCGAACCGGCCGTCACGTCCAGCTCGATGTCCACCACCGCGTGCGGGATGGACGCCTCGCGGAAGTCCAGGTCCGTCGACCCCATCCGGCTGCGCACGACGAGCTGCCGCGGCACCGTCCAGTTGCCCTTGCGGTTGACCGTCGACATGGTCGCCTTCAGCTCCTGCCGGTCGGCGGGCACGGCGAGCACCTGCTCGTTGTGCACCATGCCCGGCAGGTCCAGCAGCACGGCGTTGAGCTGGCCGCGGGTTCGCGCGGCCAGCGCCGTGTCGGTGCGCTCGGTGAACTCGTCCAGCGTGATCAGGCCGCGGCCGATCGCCTTCTGCAGCAGGCCGACGACGTGCTCCCGCTCGGCGTCGGACACCCGGAAGTCCCTGGGGTCGGTCATGGGTCAGCCCTCCGGCTCGACGTCGAGCCCGTGCTCGATCGCGTACCGCGCCAGCTCGACGCGGTTGTGCAGTTGCAGCTTGCGCAGGGTGGACTGCACGTGGTTCTCCACCGTGCGGTGCGAGATGACCAGCCGGTTCGCGATCTGCCGCGCCGTCAGGCCCTTGGCCACCAGCCGCAGCACCTCGGTCTCGCGCTCGGTGAGCTGCGGCTTGTCGTCGTCGGGCGTGGCGGCCATCCGCCGGTACTCGCCGAGCACCAGCCCCGCCAGCCCGGCGGTGAACACCGCGTCACCGGCCGCGGTCCGGTTCACCGCCTCCACCAGCTCCTCGGCCGACGCCGACTTCACCAGGTAACCGGACGCGCCCGCCTTCACCGCCTCCAGCACGTCGCTGTGCTCGCCGCTCGCGGACAGCACCAGCACCCGGGTGCCCTCCAGCGACCCGGTGATCATCGTCGTCGCCTCCACCCCCGTCGTCTCGCCGAGGTTGAGGTCCATCAGCACCACGTCGGGACGCACCGCGCGGGCGATCCGCACGGCCGACGCGGCGTCGCCCGCGGTCGCGACCACCTCGAAACCGCGTTCGGCCAGGTCGCGCGCGACACCGTCGCGCCACAGCGGGTGGTCGTCCACCACCATCACGGACACGCTCATCTGTAGACCCGCACCTCCCACTCGGCGCCCTCCCCCGGCCCCGTCTGCAGCTCAAGGGTCCCACGCAGCGCCTCGACCCGGCCCCGGATGGACTGGGCGACGCCCATCCGCCCCTCCGCCTCGGCGGATGCCAGCCGGCCCTCGGGGATGCCGGGGCCGTCGTCGCGCACGCTGATCACGACCTCGTCGCCGAGGTCCTCCAGCAGCACCCACGCCCGCGCGTCCGGGCCCGCGTGCTTGTCCACGTTGGACAGGGCCTCGCGCACCACGGCGGTCAGCTCGAACGCCGTGCCCGCGGGCAGCATCACCCGGGTGGCCGGTGTGGACACGTGGAACCGGGACGTGGCGAGCAGCTGCAACGCCGGCCGCAGGTCCGCGTCGCCGTCCACGGTGGACTCGGTCGGCGCGGCGGCCACCAGCGACCGCAGCGCGACTTCCTGCTCACCGGCCAGCTCGGCCAGTTCCGCCGCCTCGCCGCCGAGCTCCGCGCCGCGCTTGCGCACGCGGGCCAGCACTTGCAGCACACCGTCGTGAATGGACCGGGCCAGCCGCTCGCGCTCCGCCGTGGCCGCCTCGGTCCGCAACGCCTGCGCCAGCCGCACCGCCGTGCGGCGCGCCGTGGACGACGCCATGCCGACCACGAAACCCGCGCCCGCCAACAGGACCACGTCCCGCACCAGGTCGACGGTGAGCCCGCCCCGGTTGAGGTAGGTGCTCAGGCCGACCGCGAACCCGGACACCGCGCCCGCGACCTGCCCGCCGAGCGCGCCCGCCGCCACCGGCGGCCCGGCCGCCCAGATCGTGGTGATCAGCGGGACGTCGAACAGGAACTGAGCATCCGTCATGATCAGCGGCGAGAGGGACATCAGGCCGCACGTGACCGCGACGTCCGCCACCACGATCCACGTCCGACGCCCGCTCTCCCGGCTGTACGCCTGGATGGTGAACACCGACCAGAGGGCCATCGCCGCGATCGTCGCCCACGCGAGCCACTGGCGCTCGTAGTAGTTGTGCTGGACGATCACGTTGCCCAAAGCGAACAGGAACGTCACTACGCGTAGCGCTACCGTTCCCCGCCAGAGGTGCGCGACCGGGTCCTCCATGGCCGCTGTCCCCTGGTCGGATGGCTTTGTGTGCACGGTGTGCTCCCTTCACCCCCAATATTGCCGTGTCGGAGTGGCGTAGCTAACCCCCAGGTGGCCGTCTGTTCCGATACCGACACATGTGGAAGGCTGGCGGGAGTCACCGAGCGTGATCTCACGGGTCTGATCGTCTCCGGGGGTGGGGATCACGTCGGCGGGCTGCTGCGGCGAGGGAGGGCCGAGCGTGCGCCACTGGCCACTGTGGACGCTGAAGCGCTCCGCGCTGGCCTACTGGCTGCTCGTGGACCTGCTCGCGCTGGCCGTCGTGGTCTACGCGATCGTCACGTCGCCGCAGCCCTCGCCCGGCGAGGTCGGCCGGTTCGCGGCGATCGCGGGCACCGCCGGCGCGGTGATCATCGGCAGCTCGATCTACAGCCACCGGGCGGGCGAGGCCGCGCGCAACCCGTGGGCCGCCCACCTGTGCTACCTCACCGCGGGCCTGGTCGCGCTGCCGTGCAACCTGCTCGTCCTGCTCCTCTTCGGCCCCGCGCTGCACGGCGTGCTGACCCAGCGCCCCGAGTCGCACCGCTGGGTGTTCACGCTGTCCGCGACCACGCTGGCCGTGTTCGCCACCCGCTACGTCATCGGCTGGGCCGAGCCGCGCACGGACCTCGTCGTCATGGTGCTCGGCGCGACCGTGCTGCTGGTGCTCCGCGCCGGCGTGATCGCGACCGGCCTGAAGCTGCGCAGCCCGCGCGCCCGCGGCGAGGAGGTCATCGGCGAGCCGATCGACGTGGTGCTCGGCATCGTCGCGGTGAGCATCGGCGGCCTGATGGGCTTCGTCGCCGTCACCACCCCGGTGCACGCGCTGATGGCCGGCCCGCCGCTGGCCCTGCTGGAACGGGCGGCGCAGCTGCCGCAGTGGCGGCGCTCGGCCCAGCGCGACGCGAAGACCGGCCTGGCCAACGCCGTGCACTGGGACAGCCGGGCCCGGTACGAGCTGTCCAAGGCACGGGCGCGCGAGCGTCCGATGGCCGTGATGCTGCTCGACCTCGACCACTTCAAGCGGGTCAACGACGAGGTCGGCCACCTGGCGGGCGACTCGGCGCTCAGCGCGGTCGCCCTGCTGCTGACCGGCACGGTCCGGCGCGGCGACCTGGTCGGCCGCTTCGGCGGCGAGGAGTTCGTCGTGCTCCTGCCGGACGCGGAGCCCGCCGTCGCCCGGTCCGTCGCCCAGCGCGTGCGGCACGCCGTGGCCGGCCTGGCCGTGCCCACCGTCGGCACGGACGGCCGGGAGCACCTGCTCACCGGCCTCACCGTGAGCATCGGCGTGGCGACCACCCAGCGGTTCGGCTACGAGCTGCCGGACCTGCTGGTGGCCGCCGACGCCGCGCTGCTCGCGGCCAAGGGCTACGGCCGCAACCTGGTCGAGATGGCCTGACTACGGCCGCCCGGCGTCCGGGCGCCCGCGGTCGGTGTCGTCCGACAGGGCGTCCTGGATCCGGTCGACGACTCCTTCGTCGTCGACGCGCTCACCGCCCGTGTCGACCGGACCGCTCTCCTGCGGCTCCAGCACGTCGACCTGGCGCGGCTCCACGTCCCGGTCCGACTCCGACAGCAACGACCTGATCCCCGAGTTCAGCACCGCCAGCAGCGGCACGGACAGCAGCGCGCCCGCGATGCCGCCCACGACGAGGCCGGTGGTGATCGCCAGCACCACGGCCAGCGGGTGCAGCTTCACCGCGCGCCCCAGCAGCAGCGGTTGCAGCACGTGGCTCTCCAGCTGCATCACGCCGATGAGCACGGCCAGGATGATCAGCGCCTCGATCGGCCCGTTGGCCACCAGCGCCACCAGCACCGCCACCGCGCCGGTGATCACCGCGCCCACGATCGGGATGAACGCGCCGAGGAACACCAGCGCCGACAGCGGCACCACCAGCGGCACGTCCACGATCCACAGGCCGATGCCGACGCCGACCGCGTCCACGACCGCCACCAGCGCGGTCGCCCGCACGTACGACACGAGCGAGGCGAAACCGCGCCGCCCCGCCACGTCGGCCCGACCGCGCACGTCGCGCGGCACGATCCGGATCAGGAACCGCCAGATCGCGTCACCGTCGTGCAGGAAGAAGATGAGCGTGAACAGGGCGAGGATCAGCCCGGTCAGCAGCTCGCCGACGGTGGCCGCCGTGGTGAGCGCCCCCGAGGTGATCTCGGTCTGGTTCTCCTTGACCGTCTCCACCACCCGGTCCAGGTACTGCTGGAGCTGGACGTCGCTCAGGTGCAGCGGCCCGTCCTTGAGCCAGCCGCGGATGGTGTCCAGGCTCGCGCTGACCTGCTCCTGCAGCTGCGGCAGGCCCTTGGAGAACTCGGTGATCACGAACGTCAGCACGCCGCCCACGACCGCGATGCCGCCGACGAGCACCACGCCCGTGGCCACGCCGCGCGGGATGCCCGCCCGGTTCAACTGCGACACCGCGGGCGACAGCAGCGCCGCCAGCAGCAGCGCCACCCCGGTCGGGATGACGATCGTGGCCATGAACCCGACCACGTGGAACACCACGTAGAGCGCCGCGACCACGGCCACGAACCGCCAACTCAGGGCAGCCGAGACGCGCAGCATCCGCGGCACCCTCTCGCTGATCTCATCACTCCTGGTCACGCCGATCACGGTAGCCGCACCGATCCTCGCGAGTGGGCCGGTCGGAGACGGTCGGGTGCATGTCGAAAGCCACGTTTCGGATTGCGGCAAACGCCGGCGGAACCGGCGCGGCGGGTGATCGGATCGCAGGCGTGACCGCCGAGGAGACTGCCGAGGACGCCGTCCGCGCCGCGTTCGCCGCCGGACGTTCGCTGCGGTTCGACCCCAGGAGGCCCCAGCGCGAGCGCACGGTCCGCGGCGAGCTGCTGTCCGGGCTGCTCACCGAGGGCGGCCCGCGGACCGCCGCGCTGAGGCTGGTCGGCGCGAACGTCGTCGGCTCGTTCGCGCTGGAGGGCGCGCGGGTCGACCACGTGGTCGACTTCCTGGACTGCTCCTTCGAACGGCCGCCGGACCTGCGCATGGCCCGCCTGGTCGGCCTGCGCATGCGCGGCTGCAAGGTGCCCGGCCTGTGGGGCCGCAACCTGCGCGTCGGCAGCGACCTGGTGCTGGAGGCGGGCTTCACCAGCGACGGCGTGGTCGACCTGACCGACGCCTCGGTCGACGGCACGTTCCGGCTGGCCGGCGCCGTGCTGCGGAACCGGGGCGGCGACCACGCCCTGCTCGCCGCGCGCATCCGCCTGTCCGGCTCGTTGCAGGCCATCGCGCTGCGCGCGGGCGGCGAGGTGCGGCTGCGCGGCGCGGACGTCGGCGGCAACGTGCACCTCGGCGGCGCCCGCCTGCTCAACGCCGGCCAGAACGCCCTGGACGCCACCGGCGTCGCCATCGCGGGCACCCTGTTCTGCGACGCCGAGGGCGGCCGGTTCACCGCCGAGGGCCGCATCCTGCTCGACGGCGCGCGGATCGGCGGCAGCGCCGTGTTCTCCGGCGCCCGCCTGCACGCCAGCGTCGTCGACCGACCGGTCCTGGTGATCCCGCGCGGCACCGCCGACGAGGCCGCCGCGCTCGTCGCCGACCGGATGCGGGTGGAGGGCAACGTCGAGCTGGACGACGGCTTCACCTCCTCCGGCACGGTCCGCCTGCCCAACGCCGAGATCGGCGGCTACCTGCGGCTGTCCGGCGCGGTGATCGGCCGCCGGGACGCGGTGGAGGACCAGGCGGAGGACACCGGCGAGGTCGTCCAGCGCATCCCGGTCGCCCTGCACGCGGACGGCATCCAGGTGCGCGGCGACCTCGAAGCGCGCGGCGCGGTCAACGGCGGCTTCCACGGCGACGGCGAGCGCGACGCCGCGCTGAAGGCCTACGGCCAGGTGCGCCTGGTGGACGCGCACGTGCGGGGGAGCGCGTCCCTGTCCGGCGTCGAGCTGCACGGGCCGGGCATCGACGTCCTGTTCGCCGACCGGCTGCGCGTCGGCGGCACGCTGTTCCTCCGCGACCTGCGCGCCCGCGGCTCGCTGCGCCTGCAGAACGCCGAGATCGGCTCCACCCTCGACTGCTCCGGCGCGTCCCTGCTCGCGCCGCGCCGCCGCCCCGACGGCACGGTGAAGCCGTCGCTGGACGCCCGCGTGGCCACCATCGGCAAGGACTTCCTGTGCAGCCACGGGTTCACCGCCGCGGGCGGCGTCCGGATCAGGCTCGCCGAGGTCGGCAAGATGGCCACGTTCGCGGGCGCGCGCCTGGGCGGTCCGGGCAGCGACATCGCGTTGAACGCCTACGGCCTCACGGTGAGCCAGCTCGTGCTGAGGCTCTCGGAGGACCGGATCCCGGTGGGCCGGGTCGTGCTGACGCGGGTCGGCGCGGCGACCGTGATGGACGGGCCGGGGCTGTGGGCGGCCACCGGCGGCGTCGACGTGGAGGACTTCACGTTCAGCTCGATCTCGTCCACGCCGCACGTGGACGTGCGCACCCGGCTGCGCTGGCTGCGCGAGGTGCAGCCGGACTTCGCGCCCGGACCCTACGAGCAGCTGGCCGCGGTGTACCGCGACGGCGGCGAGGAGGAGCTGGCGCAGCTCGTGCAGCTGGAGAAGCAGCACCGGCGCTACTCGGAGCTCGGCGTGGCCGGCCGGGTCTGGGGCTTCCTGCAGCGCTGGACGGTCGGCTACGGCTACCGGCCGTGGCTCGCGATCGCCTGGCTGACCGCGTTCTGGCTGGTGGGCACGGCCTGGTTCCTCGGGCACGAGATGCCGAAGCTCAACGAGGACGAGTCGCCGTCCTGGAACGCCTGGCTGCTGTCGATGGACCTGCTGATCCCGATCGTGGACCTCGGCCAGGACGGCAAGTGGAAGTTCAGCGGCGCCTCGCAGTGGATCTCCAGCACCCTGATCGCGGTCGGCTGGATCCTGGCGTCCACGGCCGCCGCCGGCGCGGCCAGGGTCCTCAAGCGCGTCTGATCACTCACCGTCACGGTCGGGAACACAGTGTGTTCGTCACACGATCCGGCGAACCAGGTGTGAATGGAGTGCGCCCGCGCCTCGCCTGCTGGCAGTCTCTCGTCGTCGGCTTGATCACCTCGATCACGTCGCCGGCGAATCCCAGTGCTCTTCGGCGGAGGTTCCAGCGATGTCGTGCGTTGACCAGCGAGCGGGAACGGGGGCGGGCCGCGTTCGGCGGCTGCTCTCCCGCGCCCTGCTGGTCGTCGGCGGCACCCTGGCCGGCACCGCCGCGGCCTGGGCGTTGTCCGCCACGGCGGCGTCGGCGCAGATCCCGGTCGTCGACCCGGTCACCGGGATCGCGCACGACTCGCTGCCGCCACGTGCGGCGGAGGGCCCGGTCGAGGCCGCGTTGGCCCCGGTCGGCCGGGCCGTGCACGACCTCGACACGGCGCTGAGCACCCCCCGGGTGCCCGAGCCGAGCCCGCCCGACCTGCGTCGGGTCGCGGAGGACATCCGCGACACCGTCGGGGGCGTGCGCGACTGGTTCCGGCACCCCGCGTCCGAGCAGGCGCCCGTCGACGTGGTCGTCGGCGGCACCGTGACGCGGCACGTCACCGAGACCACCCCGGCCGCCACCGCCGTGCCGGTTCCCGCCGGCACCCCGGTGGTGCAGGGGGTGTTCGGCAAGCTCAGCCGATCCTGGCTGGACGCGCCGCGGCCGCAGGTCGTCGCGCCGTCCGGCGACGACGGGCCCTCCCTGCCGGGAGACCCGTCCGGACTGCCGTCCATGCCGTTCGCGCCGCTCGGCGCGCCGGCCCACTGCTCCTGCGGTGGCGACGGCTCCGGCTCCTCCGGCGGCGGCAACGGCTCGTACACGGCCGCCTCCGCCGACCGCCTCGACCCCGCGGTGGCCCGGGCCTCGTCCCCCGCCACCGAGCGGAACACCGTGACGCCGGGCAAGCAGCCCGGCAGCACGCCCGACTGACCACAGCGCGCGGTCCGCGGCAGCTCATCGACGAGCTGACCCGGTGCTCGACCGTCGCGCCGCTCGCGTGCGCTCCCACACCGGTCGAGATGCCGCGCTCCCCCTGAAGAACAGACCCGGGTGGTCGTCGCCCCCGACGCGGTCGCCGCGTCCGACCACCCCTCACCTCCCGCAAGGGACACCGGAAGAAGGAGAACCCATGCAAACCTGGGCCAAGCGCGGTCTCCAGACCGCACTTGTCACTGGTGGTTTGCTGATGCTCGGCACGGGCATCGCTTCAGCCCAGGAGAACGTCAACCCCGACGCGAAACCGAACCCGCTCGACGCGAAGGTGCGCGTGCCGGTCGACGTCGACCACAACAACCTGGGCACCCTGGTCGGCAACCACGACCTGCCCACCATCCACGAGGAGATCGGCACGCCGAGCGCGGCCGACCTGCCCGTCCGCGACGTCGCCGTCCCGGCCAACCCCCTGGTCCGCACCGCGCAGGAGCGGACGGCGGGCGTCGAGGCCACGGGCCTGACCCGCGGCAACACCGCCGACGCCGACGTGGTCGTGCCGGTCAGCGTCTGCGGCAACGCGGTCGCCGCCGGCGGCAACGCCTACAGCGACGGCGTGTGCACCCAGTCGGCCACCAGCGCCGGCGAGATCAGGGCCGACGGTTCGCGCGGCACGCTGTCCGGCAACGTGGCGCACGCCGCCGCCGCCGTCTCGCCCCAGGTCAACGGCAACGCCGTCGCGGTCCTGGCCAACGCCGAGTCGCACGCCACGTCCTACCAGCGCGCGGTCGCGGGCGACCGCGTCCACACCTCGGGCGAGGACGGCTCGCTGTCGGGCAACATCGCCGCCGTGCAGGGCGCGGTGCCCGCGCAGGTGACCAACAACGCGGTCGCCGCGGGCGGCAACTCCTTCAGCGGGGCCTCGTCGTCGAACGACGCCCAGGCCACCGGCTCGCTGAGCACCACCGGCGAGCGCGGCACCGGCGCCGGCAACGTCCTCGGCGCACCGGTCGCACCGGTCGTCGCGGTCACCGGCAACGGCGTCGGCGCCGCGGGCAACGCGGACACCGCCACCGAGAACCGGGCGTCCGCCGACGCGGGCACCACCCAGCGCGACCGGACCGACCTCCCGATGTGGTCGTCCACCACGGGTGACGACGGCACCCTCGCGGGCAACGTGGTCCAGCCCGCGTTCGCCGGCCCTGTCGCCGCGGGCGACAACGCCGTGGCCGGCGGCGGCAACGCGCAGGTCGCCAACGCGATGGCGCACGACGCCGAAGCGGGCGGCAACAGCTACACCTCCGGCCAGGACGCGGTGCTGTCCGGCACCTTCGCCGACGCGCCCGTCGCCCTGCCGGTCTCCGGCGCGGGCAACTCGGTCTCGGGCGTGGGCACCACGTCGGCCCGGCACTCGAACGAGGCGACCGCGGTCTCCGGCGGCGACACCTACACCAACGGCGACCGGTCCGTGCTGTCGGCCAACGCGGCGAACCTGCCGCCGGCCGGCGCGGCCGACCTGTGCGGCAACGGCGTGGCCGGTGGCGGCATCGCCGACGCGGACTGCCACAACGACGTCGTCGCGGACTCCGGCGGCTACAACGGCACGACCGGCAACGACGCGGTCGGCTCCGGCAACATCGGCCAGGTGCCGCTCGGCGCGCCCGCCGAGGCGTTCGGCAACGGCGTAGGCGCGGCGGGCACGCCCACCGGCCGGGCCACCGAGAACAAGACCGTGCGCTCCGGCAAGGTCGCGACCAGCGTCGACGACAACGGCACCGTCTCCAGCAACGTGGTGTCCGCGCCGACCGCGCTGGGCGGCCAGGTGTTCGGCAACGCGGGCGGCGTGGTCGCCAACCCGACGTCGAGGACCGACAGCGACACCGAGATCGACCTCGGCAACGCGCCGACGGCCAACGGCAAGCACGGCTCCGCGTCGGGCAACATCGTGCACGTCCCCACCTCGAACCCGGCTCAGGTCTTCGGCGACTCCGCGGTCGCGGTCGGCAACGGCTCGGCCGAGACCGACAGCAAGCTCGACTCGCGCTCCGGCGGCGCGGCCACCACCACCGGCGACGAGGGCTCGCTGTCGGGCAACGTGCTGTCGCTGCCCGAGGCGTCCTCGCCGCAGGTGTTCGGCAGCGCCATCGGCGCGGGCAGCAACGTCGAGTCGGAGAGCCGCAACCAGTTCGGCTCGCACTCCGGCGGCGACGTGCAGACCTCCGGCGACGACGCGTCGTTCTCGGGCAACGGCATCGGCGCGCAGCCGTCGATCCCGCTGCAGGTGTTCGGCGACGCCGTCACCGCCGCGGGCAACGGCGAGTCCCGGACGGACAACACCACCGGCCTGATCGCCGGTGGCCGGCACCTGACCTCCGCCGAGGACAGCGCGTGGTCGGGCAACCTGCTCACCGCCCCCGCCGCGCTCACGCCGTCGGTGCACGGTGACGCCGTGACCGTCGCCGGTCTCGCGGACGCCGCGACCGCCAGCCGGTCGAGCAGCAAGTCCGGTGGCGTGACCACCACCGAGGGCAGCGGCTCGGTCACCTCCTACGACGTCGAAGCGCCGACCGAGGCGTTCGCCCGCCTGTTCGGCATCCCGGTGGAGGTGCTCGGCACCGCCACCACGAACACGCAGGACAGCAACGACGTGCGCACCGGCGACGACCGGGGCGAGCCCGCGCCGGTCGCCGACGCGAGCCGGGGCATCCAGCTCCCGGCGAGCCTCGACAGCCTGATGCGGGTCACCGAGCTGCCGGCGCTGGACCTCGTGGGCGCACTGGCCCAGTACTCCGTGCCGCTGGGCCTGCCGGGGATCGGCGAGCTGCGCGGTCTGCCCCTCGACCGCCTGCACCAGGTCCAGCTGCCGGGCAGCGGCCTGCTGGCCCGTGCGGTCCCGAAGCCGGAGGCGCCGGACCTGGACGCGCCGGACCTCGACGCGCCGGACCTGGACGCGCCGAAGCCCGACCTGCGCAAGCGGGAGCTGTCGAAGGCCGCGCCGGTCGCCGCGCTGTCGAAGGCGGAGCTGCCGGAGGCGTCCGCGCCGATCGGCGCGCTGTCCCAGGCCCGGCTGCCCGAGGCGTCCGCGCCGGTCGGCGCGCTGTCGCAGGCCGAGCTGCCGACCCAGCAGCTGCCCCGGCTCGACACCCTCGAGCAGGTGTTCCGCCACGGCCTGCCCCCGGTCGCCGAGGCGACCCGCGCCGCCCTGAGCGCGGCGCCCTTCGCGGGGGTGCTGACCCGTTCGGTGTCCTCGGAGTCGGACGAGCGCTCGTTCGGCGGCAGCCTGCCGCTGGCCGGTGACCTCACCGCGACGCAGGGCCTGCCGGTCGTCGAGGACCTGCCGCTGCACAGCGTGCCCGCCGGTATCACCCCGGACGGTCGCGCCCTGTCGTCGCTGCCCGTCGCGGCGCCGGCCGGCCTGCCGTTCGTGCTGCCCGTGCCCGGTGTGGCGCAGCCCCGCAGCGAGTCCCCGATGGTGCCGCCGCTGGCGCTGAGCGGTATGAACGTCAACCCGGTGCAGGGTGGCGCCGGTCCGGCGCGGTTCACCGAGACCCAGGCGCCCGCCCTGGCGGGCATCGACGCGCGCAGCGCGTTCAGCTCGCTCGAGGACACCACCGTGATGCCGCGGATCTGATCCACCGATCCACACCTCCCGCGACCGGGCCCCTGGCACCTCAGTGCCAGGGGCCCGGTCCCGTTCACGGGGGTCGGCTCAGCGGCGCAGGCGTTCCTCGACGTGCGCGATCACCGAGTGCAGCGGCGCCTCGCCGTCGCTGGTCACCCAGCACACCCGGACCCCGGTGCGCACGCGCTCGCCGCCGAGCCGCACCGCCCGCCCGGCCAGCTCGCGAACCCGGGCCGCGACCGCCTCGCCGCTGCCGTTCGGGTGCTCCGCGACCACGGCGAACGAGTCGCCGCCGTACCGCGCCACCGTGTAGTCGGCCCGTAAACCCTGCCGCAGCCGTTTCGCCAGCACGGCCAGCAGCTCGTCGCCGCGCTTGAAGCCGTGGGCCGCGTTCACCGCCGCCATCCGGTGCACGTCCGCCAGCACCAGGGTCGCCAACGTGCCCTGGGTCCGCGCCCGGATCAACGCCTGGTCCAGCCGGTCGAGCAGCAGCGCCCGTCCCGGCAGCCCGGTCAGCGCGTCGAGCAGCCCGGCGCTGTGCGGCACGTCCGCCTGCACCGGCCGCAGCAGCACCAGCACCTGCCCGCGCACCCCGATCGGGTAGTACTCGGCCCACACGTTGGCGTGCGGCAGCACCATCGGGATGGTCAGCGGTGATCCGGTGCGCAGCACCTGCGCGGCCAGCTCGGCGCAGCTGGGCAGCGGGGCGCCGGAGTCGTCGCGGGCGCAGGCGTCACCGAGCAGCGACGACGCCATCGGGTTCGCGGCGAGCACCACGCCGTTCTCGTCCTGGAGCAGTACCCCGACCGGCAGTTCCGAGACGAACTCGTCCCACACCGCACGGGAAGCCGTTGTCTGCACGGTACTCATAGGACTCGTGCCTTCCGCTGAGGCATGGCCTGTCCGTGAAGAGCCTCCCCGCAGGTAGCGGGCTTTTCAATAGGCCCGACGCCACCCGGTCCGGTGATCTTTGGCCGGCGGTGTAACGCCGAGCAGGTCCAGCATCCCGGCGAAGTCCTCTTCGGACACGATCGGCACCCGGTACGCCCGCGCCCGACGCGCCTTGCTCGACAGCGTGAACGGGTCGGCGGCCACGACCAGGCGGGTCGACTTGGTGACGTACCCCTGGCTGACCAGCCCGGCCGACGCGGCGCGGTCGACCCACTCCTCGCGCGGCGCGTCCATCTGGCCGGTGAACACGACCCGGTCGCCGCGCACCAACGTCACCAGCTCCGGCCGTCGTGGCGCCGGAGCCGCCGTGCCGCGGCGCACCTCGACCACGTCGTCGGCCGGCGGCACGCGCGGCACGGGTTCGGCCTCCGGCACGCCGAACCCCAGGTAGTGGGCGAACAACCGGGCCGTGGCGCGGGCGTCGTGCAACGCGGAGTGCGCCGAGTCGAGCGTCACCCCGACCGCCTCGCAGCACGCCGCCAGCGATCGGCCGGCCCGGCCCGGCAGGTACCGGTCGGCCAGGCGCATCGTGCACAGGCCCGTCACCGGCAGGTCCACCCCGGCGCGGGCGAACTCGGCGGTCAGGAACCGGGCGTCGAACGACAGGTTGTGCGCGACCACGACCCGTTCGGCGAGCCGTGCCGCCAGGGCGCCCGCGGCCTGCGCGAACGTCGGCGCGTGCCACACGTCGGCCGCGCGGATCCGGTGCACGTGCTGCGGCCCGAGGTCGCGCCCGGGGTTGAGCAGGGTGCACCACTCGTCGGTCACCCGGCCCGCGTCGTCCAGCCCGACGACGGCCACCTCGACCACCCGGTCCGCACCGCGCGCGGCGAACCCGGTCGTCTCCACGTCGACCACCGCGTACCCCATGATCGACGAACCCTACCGATCATGGTCACGTGCTCAGCGCGCGGAGCACGAGATCGACCACCGCGTCCGCGAACTCACCGGTCAGCGGGGCCGTGCGCAAGAACCACCGCTGGTAGACCGGTCCCAACAACAACTCCACCGCCGCCGACACGTCGACGTCGGGCCGCACGTCCCCCAACCGCCGGGCCGCGTGTAATCGCTCCTCCAGCGCCATCCGGCGCGGCATCAGCAGCAACGTCACCAGGTCCGTGCGGGACTCGTGCACCAACAGCCGGCACACCTGGTCGAACCGCCGTTCGGCCAGCTCCTCGGCCGCGGCCCGCAACTCCCGCTTGAGGTCGACGGCCAGCACACCGCTCGGCAACTCGTCCGCACCGGCCGGCCCGAACTCCACGAACGCGTCGAACAGCAACGGCCCCTTCGACGGCCACCACCGGTAGATCGTCTGCTTGCCGACCCCGGCCCGCGCCGCCACCGCCTCGATGGTCAACCGGGAGTGGCCGAGCGCCTCGACCAACTCCAACGCGGCCAAGAGGATCGCCCGCCTCGAACGGTCGCTGCGCCGCGCCGCGTCGGGTGGCATCCATCGATCGTAGGCGCAGTCGGGGAATGACTCACCACGGACGCAACCGGTGGCCCCGGAGCACCCCGAACGCCGGGCCCCGGTGTCGGTAGTTCGCCTGACATCGCGGCCGTCGCGGAGATCGTATGGTGCCGGAGTCGCCCGGCGGCCCTACCCGCCCGTCGTGACTCCCAGGGGGATCGCAGCTTGTCCTACCAACCTCGAAGTCCTCAACACCACCCGCAACAGCCGTACCCGCAGCCGCCGTACCCGCCACCGCATTACCCGCAGCCGCCGTCGCCGTGGACCGGGGTTCCGCCCGGCCCGCCGAAGAAGCGCACGGGCCGCGTGGTCGCCGTGGTCGTCGTGGTGCTGGTGGTGCTCGCCGGCGCCGGCGGCGTGTGGTTCTGGCAGTCGGGTGGCGGCTCGTCGGCGGTCGGCGAGGACCTCCCGAAGAACCCGGCGCTGGACCGGCTCGCGTTCCCCGACCTGGGCGCCCTCCGGCACGGCGACGGGGTCGACGCGCTGTGCGGCTCGATGGCGGAGGTGATGACCGGCCGCGGTTACCGGCCGATCTCCCGGGGGAAGACGGAGGGCGGGATCAACTGCCGATTCATCACGCCCGGGCTGTCCTTGTTGACCGACGGCGCGCTCATGATGAGCTCCGACGTCGCCACCTGGCGAGGCGACGCGGACGACCGCTACCAGCGCTTCTACGACCTGGCCGTGCGGCAGCGGGACGCGCAGCTGAAGAACCCCGGCTACGCGTCGAGCAAGATCGAGCACTTCCCCGCCGGCGACGGGGGGTACGTCTTCCACCGGGAGACGAAGGCGGTCGGCGCCACCGGCGCGCGGACCGACACCGAGGCGGTGTTCCGGTCGGGTGAGGACCTCATGTGGGTCGCGCTCTGGGGCAACGTGCACCGCGCGGCCAAGGGCGGCGAGCGCGTCCTGGCCGACCCGCTCACCGAGGAGGTCACCTACGGGGAGATCTCCGACATCGTCAAGTCGCTCAGCGGCGAGGGGCAGCCGGGCGCGCCGCGGATCACCAAGCCGGAACTGGCGCAGCAGCCGACCCTGGCCGCGACCAAGGCGAAGCCGGTTGCCGGTGGCACCACGACCAAGGACGTGTGCGCGAAGTTCGACGCGGCGGCCGGGCAACTCGGTGTCGCCGCCGTGCCCAACCGCGGTGGTTGCGTGTACGACCCGCCGGACGGCGCGTCGTACGGCGAAGGTTCCGTGCACCGCACCGTCGAGATCGCCGTCGGAGTGGAGGAGAAGGACTCCAACACCCCCGCCGAGGAAGAGCTGGCGAGGGAGCTGAGGAGCCTGCTGGGACGGACCTCCGACGATAAGTACGAGTTCGGGAAGGTGTGCGAGCTCCCGGTGGGAGACACCGGGTACGCCGTCTACTACACCCTGAAGGGTGGCGGGGGCAGCAGCTCGGGTTACGTGCAGGCCGGTTACGTGGTCGACGGCACGACGCACGTCGTGGTCAAGGTCACCAGCCGGGTCAAGAAGGGCCGTGACCTGGTCGCACCGCCCGAGGAGGCCCTGGTCGCGGACCTGGTGACCGTCCTGACCGCGATCGGCGGCTGACGAAGAGCGGCCGCCGCCCGCTCGGCGCGCCGCGCCACCAGGTACGCGTGCGGGGACTTGCCGTACGCGTTGCGGAACTCGCGGCTGAGGAGTCCGGCGGGCAGGCCCGCGGCGCGGGCGAGCGCCAGGACGTCCAGCGGCCGTGCGTGCTCGCGGTCGATCCGGTCGCGCACCCGGCGCAACCGCGCCAGGTCTTCGAGTCGCTTCGCCTCGGCGCGTGCGCGCGCCCACGCGGGGTGGCACATGGCGGGACCTCCCCGTTCAGCGGAGCTCTTGGATGCGGATCAGGTTGCCCGCGGGGTCGCGGAAGGCGCAGTCGCGCACGCCGTACGGCTGCACGGTCGGCTCCTGGACCACCTCCGCGTCGCCCGCCTGCACCTTCTCGAACGTCGCGTCGAGGTCCCGGGTGGCCAGCAGGATCCAGCCGTAGGTGCCCTTGGCCATCATCTCGGTGATGGTGCGGCGCTCGTCCTCGGTGACGTTGGGGTCGGCGGCGGGCGGCGCGAGGAGGATGGACGTGTCGGGCCGGCCGACGGGACCGACCGTGATCCAGCGCATCCGACCCTGGCCGACGTCGCTGCGGACCTCGAAGCCGAGGGTGTCGCGGTAGAAGGCGAGGGACGCCTCCGGGTCGTCGTGCGGGAGGAAGCTGGTGTTGATCGTGAGGTCCATGCGTTCAGCCTAAGCACGCCTCTTGACCTGCGCTTCTCGATTCGTGATCGCTCACGGGTCGGGTCAGCGGCCCAACCCGTCCACCCGACCCGCCGACCGCCGCCGCCGGGCGTCAGCCCTGGGCCAGGTCGGCGAAGCGGCTGTAGTGGAGCTGGTGGGCGACGGTGATGGTGGCCGTCGGGCCGGCGCGGTGCTTGGCGATGATCAGGTCCGCCTCGCCGGCGCGCGGGTCGTCGCGTTCCCAGGCGTCCGGGCGGTTGATCAGGATCACCATGTCGGCGTCCTGCTCCAGCGAGCCGGACTCACGCAGGTCGGACAGCTGGGGGCGCTTGTCGGTGCGCTGTTCCGGGCCGCGGTTGAGCTGGCTGATCGCGATCACCGGCACCTCGAGCTCCTTGGCGATCAGCTTCAGGTTCCGGGAGAACTCCGAGACCTCCTGCTGACGCGACTCGGTGCGCTTGCCCGACGACATCAGCTGGAGGTAGTCGACCACCACCAGCCGCAGGTCGTGGCGCTGCTTCAACCGCCGCGCCTTGGCCCGGATCTCCATCATGGTCAGGTTCGGCGAGTCGTCGACGAACAGCGGCGCCTCGCTGATCTCGCTCATCCGCCGCGCCAACCGGGTCCAGTCGTCGTCGCTCATCCGCCCACCGCGCATGTCGCCGAGCCGGATGCGCGCCTCGGCGGAGAGCATGCGCATGACGATCTCCGTGCGCGACATCTCCAGCGAGAAGATCGCGCTGGTCAAGCCGTGCTTCACCGAGCACGACCTGGCGAAGTCCAGGCCCAGCGTCGACTTGCCGACACCGGGCCTGGCCGCGACGATGATCATCTGGCCCGGGTGCAGGCCGTTGGTCAGCTCGTCCAGGTCCGCGAAGCCGGTGGGGATGCCGAGCGACGAGCCGCCGCGCGAGGCGATGGCGTCGATCTCGTCCATGGTCGGCTGGAGCAGCTCCTCCAGCACCACGTAGTCCTCGGTGGTGCGGCGCTCGGTGACCTCGTAGATCGCCGCCTGCGCCCGGTCGACCACCTCGTCCACGTCCGCGCCCTCGGCGCCGTTGTAGCCGAGCTGCACGATCCTCGTGCCCGCCTCCACCAACCGCCGCAGCACGGCCTTCTCCGCCACGATCTCGGCGTAGTAGGAGGCGTTGGCCGCCGTCGGCACGGTGGCGATCAGGGTGTGCAGGTACGGCGCGCCGCCGACGCGCAGCAGCTCGCCCCGGCGTTCCAGCTCGGCGGACACCGTGATCGGGTCGGCCGGCTCGCCGCGCCCGTACAGGTCGAGGATGCAGTCGTACACGGCCTGGTGCGCGGGCCGGTAGAAGTCGTTGGGGGCCAGGACCTCGACCACGTCGGCGATCGCGTCCTTGCTCAGCAGCATCCCGCCCAGCACCGACTGCTCGGCGGCGAGGTCCTGCGGCGGCTGCCGTTCGAAGCCGGGCTCGGCCATGCCCCGGTCGTCCACCAGCGCCACCGTGAGCTCACCCCAATCTGCTGCCGTGCGGATGTTGTACCTCGTGGGTCCGACAAAGTCCGCCGCGCCACGCCCCGTGGTCCAGCGACGCTAGAGCCACCTGGATGGCGTAGGCAAACCCACCTGTGGACAACTCGGTGGACAGCTTGGGGATGGTCGCGCCCAGCTGACCACAGGGCTGGGGAAACCTGTGGACAACCTGGGTACAACTCAGGCCCAGACAAAAGTTTGGCCTGGTCAAGTCCTGTGGATAAGTTTGTGGAAAAGTAGTGCGTCACACCTTCGGCGTGTCGCGTGTAACCGCCGGCACGGCGTGTCGCGCACAACGTGTCACAAGAGTTGTCCACAGCCGGACGTGCGAAAGCGCCGCCCGACCAGAACACCTGGTCGAACGGCGCTTCCGGGGAAAAACGTCAGACCGCGCTCGCGACCTCGACCGAGAGCGACACGGTGACCTCCGGGTGGAGCCGGACGTTCACCGAGTGCTTGCCGAGGGTCTTGATGTGGCCCGCGATCTCGACGGACCGCTTGTCCAGCGTCGGGCCGCCGGCCGCGCGCACGGCCGACACGACGTCGGACGAGGTGACGGAGCCGAACAGCTTCTTCGAGCCGGCCGCGGACTTGGCCTTCAGCGTCACGGAGCCGAGGCCCTCGAGCGTGGCCTTGATCTCCTTGGCGTGGTCCAGGTCGCGCACCCGGCGGGTGTCCTGCGCCCGGCGGATGACCTCGACCTGCTTGGTCGCGCCCTTGGTGGCCATGATCGCCAGGCCGCGGGGCAGCAGGTAGTTGCGGCCGTAGCCGTCCTTGACCTCGACGATGTCGCCGGGGCCACCGAGGCCGGTCACGTCAGCGGTGAGGATGAGCTTCACGATGCCGTCCCCTTTCTCAGCGAGCGGTCGAGGTGTAGGGCAGCAGCGCCATCTCGCGGGCGTTCTTGACGGCGACCGCGACGTCGCGCTGGTGCTGGGAGCAGTTGCCGGTGACCCGGCGGGCGCGGATCTTGCCCCGGTCCGAGATGTACTTCCGGAGCAGGGTGGTGTCCTTGTAGTCGATCAGGTTGGCGTTCTTGTCCTTGCAGAACGCGCAGACCTTCTTCTTGGGCTTGCGCACAGGCGGCTTGGCCATGTGTGGACTCCTGGTATTACGCAGTGAAGTGTGGAGTGGACCGGTGCCGGTCTAGAAGGGGGGCTCGTCGGCGAAGCCACCGGAGCTGGCCGGGGGCGCGGAGCCCCACGGGTCGTCGGCCGGTGCGCCGCCGCCGCCACCGCGAGACTGACCGCCGCCGCCGAAGCCGCCGCCGCCGTCTCCACGGCTGACCTTGTTGACCTTCGCGGTCGCGTAGCGCAGCGAGGGGCCGATCTCGTCGACCTCAAGCTCGATGACGGTGCGCTTCTCGCCTTCCTTCGTCTCGAAGGAGCGCTGGCGCAGCCGCCCGGACACGAGCACGCGCGAACCGCGGGTGAGGGACTCGGCCACGTTCTCCGCGACCTGCCGCCACACGTTGCACCGCAGGAACAGCGCTTCGCCGTCCTTCCACTCGCCGCTCGCCTTGTCGAACGTGCGGGGGGTGGAGGCCACGGTGAAGCTCGCCACCGCGGCGCCGGACTGGGTGAAGCGGAGTTCGGGATCGGCGGTCAGGTTCCCGACCACCGTGATCGTCGTCTCGCCTGCCATGTCTCGGCGCTCCTAGGCCTTGGCCGCGGCCTTGGCGGCGATCCGAGCCGCGGTCTTCGCGGCCTTGGCGGGATCGCGCCGGATGACCTTCGTCCGGAGCACCGTCTCCTGCAGGCCGAGCTGGCGGTCCAGCTCCTTCACCGCGTCGGGGGTCGAGATCAGGTCGAGGACGGCGTAGATGCCCTCGGCGCTCTTGTTGATCTCGAAGCTCAGCCGGCGCTTGCCCCACACCTCGACCTTCTCCACGTTGCCACCCGTGGTGCGGATGACGTTGAGGAACGTGTCAAGGGACGGCGCGATCGTGCGCTCGTCGAGACTGGGGTCGAGGATGACCATCACTTCGTAATGACGCATGAAGACCACTCACCTCCTGTGGACTCGGCGGCCACGGACGTTCCGTGGCAGGAGGGTCGTCGCGTCAGCAACCCGTGAAGGGTAACAGGCCGCCGGGCGGTGCTTCCCGGCGGCCTGTTCACGCAGGTCAGAGGCCCCAGCTGAGGAGGTTCTGGCGGACCTCCTCGATGATCCGGGTGCCCCGGTTGTGGCTGGTGTAGCCGTAGGCGTGGATGGCCACCGCGCAGGCCGCGGAGCAACCGCTGTCGTAGTTGTAGACGGGCGAGCCGCTCTGCCCGCCGATGGTGTCCAGCAAGTAGTGGAGCTGGCGGGCGTTGGTGGCGGTCACGGTGTTCGAGGTGTACCACTGCGTGGCGTAGGGCTTGTCCTGCGGGTAGCCCCGGGTGGTGACCGTGGTGCCGTCGAGCGAGGCGGTGGACGTGCTCAGGCCGAACCAGCCGGTGGTGTCGCCGATGGTGCAGGTGAGCTTGAGGGTGGCGTAGTCGTACTCGGTGTTCCGGTCCTGGGTCCACCCGGTGACGGTGTAGGCGTTGGACACGCCGCAGCTCCCGTACGGCGACGAGTCGCCGTTGCGGCCGGGGTACACGGTGAAGTCGGTGTTCCACGCGGCCGCGTCGAGGTTGTAGACGCAGTGGGCCGCGGTCGCCACCGCGTCCGCCTCGTACAGCCACCCCGTGCACCAGCTCGTCGTGCCGGTGGGCTTGGTGTAGGTGAAGCGGACCGTGGCGCGGGCCGGGTAGTCGAAGGTGTAGGTGGCCTGGACGCGCTCGTCCGGGGCGATGATCGACTGGACGGAGAACTCGTCGGGGTTCACCGTCGCGGGCTCCGGCCCGGCCACCCGGCGCACGCCCTTGGCGTCGGACAGGTCGCCGGTGCCGGTGAACCCGTCGCTCGTGCCGAGCTCGCCCGCGGGTATCCGTTTGATCGCCGGACCCACGCGGCCGTCGGCGGAGACCGGCGTGTTCGGGTCGAGGGCGGGCGCGGCGACCGAGGTCGGGGCCGAGGCGAGGGTCAGGGTCAGGCACAAGGCGGCGAGCGCGGGCACGGTTCTCGTGATCATCATGCTGGGAACGCTCCCAGCACCCGAGGCCGCTGGACAGCGAGCAGACGCACGAAGAACGGGCGTCCGGTTGGTCCTTCTGGGGCCTTACGCGGAGGCGACGGCCCGGCGCAGCACCCAGGTGCGCACGAGAGCGCCCGTCACGCACGACAGCAGCAGCACGGCCAGCAGCACGGGAGCCGCCACGCCGCCGCCCATCCGACCCGAGCCGGGCAGCGCCTGCGCCCGGCCGGCGGTCTGCACGCCGTCGGAGTCGTCCCCGCCCGGCACGCCGTAGCCGGGCCGGTAGCCGCTCACGCCGCCGCCGTAGCGCACGCCCGGTGACGGCGCGTACTGACCGGGCACGGCGAACGGCAGGGAGCCGTAGCTGAACAGCGGCACGCGGCCGAAGTTGCCGCCCCACGGGTTCGAGCCGTACAGCGGCACGTCGAGCCCGCCGACGCCGCCGACCGGGCTGTTCGCCGGCGCCTGGCCGTTCGGGGTGGCGCCGGGGTTCGAGGTGCCGGGGTTCGCGCCCGGCCGGCCGGTCTGCGGTGGCTGGTTCGGCGTCGGCTTGGTCCCGGGCAGCCCGGGAAGCTGGCCGGTGGCCTGCTGGGAGGCGTCCGCGAGCGCCTTGGACCCGTCCTGGACGGGCGCGGCGGCGGCGTTGACGCCCTGCACGGTGACGCCGCACAGCTTGGTCAGCTCGGCGCGCACCCCGTTGGAGAGCGTGACGATGATCGGCCCGAGCAGCGGCAGCTTGATCAGCTCCGCGTTGACCTTGTTCGCGATGTCGCCGCCGGTGATGACGCCCGAGCCGGTGGGGATCGCGCCGATCGCGATGGGCGGCAGCGCCGAGAACGCCTGGCGGAACGGCTCCGCGAGCGGCGGGCCGAGCAGCGGGATCGCGCGGATCAGCTGCACGATCGGGTCGAGGACCGCGGTCGGGCTCAGCGCCACCGGTGTGCCCGGCTCGCCCTGCACGGTGGTCGCGCAGCTGCCCACCACGACGGGTTCGGCGGCCACGGCCGAACCGGAACCGGCCGCGGCGCCGGCCGTGCCGACCGCGAGCACGACGGCCGCCGCGCTCACCAGCCGAATGAGCCGGATCCGCATGTCTGGCCTCCTGGCGTGGCGGCTGCGCTTCTCGTTTCCTACTTGCAAGTAACGAGCGTAGGTGCTCGTGGTGACGCGGGCCATCCCCCTCGACGACAAATTTGGTATCGGCGGCGGGCGGCGGTGCGTTTCGGCGCCCGACTACCCTCCACACCCATGCGAATCGGGGCCCACGTCCGCGACGACGACCCGCTCGGCGCCGCCGTCGACCGCGGCGCCGACGTCGTGCAGTTCTTCCTGGCCGATCCCCAGGGGTGGAAGGCGCCGAAGCCGCACCCCCAGACCGAGGGGCTGCTGGCCTCCGACCTGGACGTCTTCATCCACGCGCCGTACCTGGCCAACGTCGCGTCGCTCAACAACCGCATCCGCATCCCGTCGCGGAAGATGGTGCTCCAGCACGCCGAGGGCGCGGCCGAGGTCGGCGCGAAGGGCCTGATCGTGCACGGCGGGCACGTCGCCAAGGGCGAGGACCCGGGCGACGGCATCGCCAACTGGCGCAAGATGTTCGAGCGCCAGGCCGACAGCGGTGGCTTCGCGGTCCCGATCCTGATCGAGAACACCGCGGGCGGCGAGAACGCCATGGCGCGGACGTTCGACATGCTCGGCAGGCTGTGGGACGCGGTCGGCGAGTTCGGCGCGGGGTTCTGCCTGGACACCTGCCACGCGTTCGCCTCGGGCGAGGACCTGGTCGGCATCGTGGACCGGGTGAAGGCCATCACCGGGCGCATCGACCTGGTCCACCTCAACAGCTCCCGCGACGAGTTCGGCTCCTCGCGGGACCGGCACGCCAACATCGCGTCCGGCACCATCGAGCCCGAGCAGCTGGTCGCGGTGGCCGCCGCCGCCGGGTCGCCGGTGCTGGTCGAGACACCGGACGAAGGGCAGGCGGCGGACATCGCGTTCCTCCGCGAGCACTTGGGCGGCTGAGCGTGACCCGGGAGGTGGTGGCCGTGGCGGAACGCGCGGACGCCGGGTCGTCCCCGCCGCGGTTCGGCCGGGTGGCGCTGGCCGCGGTCGTCCTCCTGTGCGGGCTGACGATGTTCGCCGGCTTCCTCAACAAGGACCGCTGCACCGGACCGGAGTTCGACCAGTGGGGCCGCAGCGCGCCGGACTACGAGCGGCGCAACAAGGCCGAGGTCTGCTACTCCGACATCCAGCACCTGTGGATCGGCCGTGACATCGACCGGCACGTCTTCCCGTACGTGAACGGGGGCATCAACAGCAAGGGCGTGCTGGTCGGCGGCGTGGTCGAGTACCCGGTGCTGACCGGGCTGACGATCTGGGCGGGCGCGATCCTCGCGGACGACGACGCCGCGTTCCTGCTGTTCTCGGCGCTGCTGATGGCGCCGTTCGGGTTGGCCACCGGGTGGTTGCTGGGGAAGCTGAGCCGGTGGCGCGCGCTGATCTGGGCGCTCGGCCCGCCGATGGTGCTCTACGCGTTCCACAACTGGGACCTGCCGGTCGTGCTCTGCGCGGTGGCGGCGGTGTACGTGGTGCACCGGGGCTGGGGGCGGCGCGAGCGCCCGCTGGTCGACCGCGCGGTGGCCGCGTCCGTGCTGCTGGGCCTCGGGTTCGCGTTCAAGATCTACCCGGCGATCTTCGTGCTGCCGCTGTGCCTGTACGTGCTGACCGGCGGTCCCGGCGGCCGGTGGCTGCCGCGCGGCGCCCGGTACGACCTCGCCGGCGCGGTGAAGGTGGCGCTGGCGTCCGTGGTGACGGTGGTGCTGGTCAACCTGCCGTTCGCGGTGGCCGGGCTGGAGGGCTGGAAGGCGTCGTTCGCGTTCCAGGGCCTGCGGCGGGTCGACATCACCACGAACTCGATCTGGTTCTGGTCGATGCGGCCGTTCCTGTCCGACGGCGTCATGCAGTCGCTGGTGGCAGTGCTGTCGCCGGTCGGGATCCTGCTGTCGTTCGCGCTGGCGTGCGGGCTCGGGTGGCGGCGGTACCTGAGCGAGGGCAGCTACCCGTGGGTGCCCGTGTCGGCGGCGATGCTGTGCGGTTTCCTGTTGCTGCACAAGGTGCACTCGCCGCAGTACACGTTGTGGCTGGTGCCGATGTTCGTGCTGCTGCGGGTGGACTGGGGCTGGGTGGCGGCGTACTTCGTGGCGGACCTCGCCATGGGCGTCGGCATCTTCCGCTGGTTCTACGCGATCGAGTTCGGCGAGCCGTCCGGGATCTACGACGGGTTCTCGGCGCAGGCCGTGGTGATCGGGGTGTGGGGCCGGGCGGCGCTGCTGGTGGCGTTGTTCTTCGTCTTCCTGCGCTCCGAGGTCACCTTCACCGACCACCTCCTGCCCACCCGCCGACGTCCGGCGCCCAGGACCCCCGCGTAGGTCAGCCGCCCACGCCGGCGGGCACCGGCGCGTCGTCCCGGCGGCGCCGGCCGAACCGCAGCGCGAACCGGTCCGGCGCGCCGTCGATGAAGCCGCCGCACGGGTCGTCGTCGCCGGCCTGGCGCACCTTGTCCAGGGCGGGCCGGTAGATCTCGCGCACGATGAACCCGCACAGCACGATCACCGCGACGTCGCGCGCCACCACCGCGCCGAGGAACCAGTCGATCGGCAGGCCCTTGTTGTCCACGCCCAGGTAGAAGAACATCCGGGGCACCCAGACCAGTGCGTCCACCGTCATCCACACCAGCAGCAGCTTCCACCGCGGCAGCGCCAGCACGGCCAGCGGCACGAGCCACAGCGAGTACTGCGGGCTCCACACCTTGTTCGTCAGCAGGAACGCGGCCACCACGAGGAACGCCAGCTGCGCGAACCTCGGCCGCCGCGGCGCGGACATCGCCACGAACCCGACCGCCGCGCAGCACACCAGGAACAGCACCGCGCTGACCGTGTTCAACACCTCGGGCGCCTGCCCGTGCAGCAGACCGGGGTCGAAGCCCTGCCACCCGGTCCACTGCGCGACCACGTTGTAGAGCGAGTCGGGGTCGACGCCGCGCTCGGTGTTCAGCCGGAAGAACTCGCGCCAGCCGTCCGGGTAGAGCCACGCGATCGGCGCGTTCACCAGGCCCCAGGTGGCCAGGGTCGCGCCGAGCGTGGTCCACCCGGCCCGCAGTTTGCCAGCCCGCCAGCACAACAGCAGCAACGGTCCGAGCAGGAACAGCGGGTACAGCTTCGCCGCGCCGCCCAGCCCGAGCAGCACGCCCGCCAGCACCGGCTTCTTGCGCGCCCACGCGAGCATGCCCGCCGTCGCGAACGCCGTGGCGAGCGTGTCGAAGTTGGTGAACGCGTGCACGACCACCAGCGGCGACACCGCCACCAGCACCGCGTCGTACGGCCGTCGCCTGGCCAGTTGCGCCACCGCGAAGGCGGTCACCAGCCACGCCAGCGCCAGCCACAGCGCGGTGATGTTGAAGTACACGATCACGGTCATCGGGTTCGGCAGCCACCCGGACGAGGCGATCACCGTCCAGCCCTGCGCCATGCGCGCGTTGAGCAGCTGGAACATGCCCGTCAGCACGGGGTACTCCATGTACCGCACGTGCGCCGTCGGCTTGCCCTCGTCGTCCACCCACGAGGTCTTGTAGGGGAACGTGTCCGGCTTGTCCAACCGCTCCGCGGTGTACAGCGGCACCGTGTCGGAGTAGCACATCGCGGTGAACTGCTTGCTGCCGCGCCAGTCCAGTTGCACCACGCCGTTGTCGTCGACGTACTGCTGCACGCACGGCGACTTCTGGAACCACGCCAGCGCCAGCGTCACCACCGCGAACAGCAGCACGACCCGCAGCGGCGTCCAGAACCACTGCCGCCCGACCGACGCGTGCCGACCGACCGGTCCGCCCAGCGGCTTGCTCGCCGCGCGCGCCAGCGGCTCGGTCCACGTCGGGTTGACCCGCTCGTCGGGGCTGAGCGAGTCGGTGTCGTCGGCGTTCGCCTGCGAGCCGTCGGGGGTCGCCTGCGAGTGCTGCGAAGGGCTGGCCACGGTGACGGATGCTACGGGCAGGGGTCAACGGGCGTTGTGAGGTCGGGGTGGGCCCGCCACGAATCCCCGAGGTCGTGGCGGGCCCGCGGGTCAGCTCGCAGGCCAGAGCACGGCGTGCGCCACGAACCCGGGCATGACCGCGAGGCCGACCGCGGTGCCGCCGTCGTTCGCCCCGTACACGCTGGCCGAGGTCGCACCGGACGGTGCGCCGAGGTCCTGGGCGACGCCGGCGGTCCAGCGCACCGGGCGGTCGGTCTCACCGGCCGAGCCGGAGTTGCCGACGATGGAGCCGTCCTCGGCGACCGCCACGGCACGGCTCGACACGTCCTCCGCCAGCGGGGGCAGTTCGGTCAGTTGCCCGGCCGCGTCCCAGGACATCGCCAGGTAGCGCCAGCTGCCGACCACGGCGTTGCCCACGACCACGCCTGCCTCGTTCAGCCCCGTCACGCCGGCGAAGTTCCTGCCCGCCGTGTTCAGCGTGCCGGCGCCGGCGCCGGTCCACAGCACCGGCACCAGCCCCGTGTTCGTCAGGATCGAACCGACCACAACGCCTGCCTCGTTCACGGAGTCCGTCCAGGCGAGTTCACCGCCCGGTGCGCCGAGCTCGCTGATCGTCCCGCTCGCATCCCACCGCACCGCGTGGTTGTCGGAGTCGGGCGTGAACACCGTGCCGACGATGACGCCGGCGTCATTGATCGACGTCGCTCGATCGGAGATGATCGGCAAACCTCCCGGCACGAACGGGCCGCCGGGAAGCACGCCCAGGTCGGTCACCGTGCCGTCGGCCGCCCACTTCACCGCGTGTGACCGGCCGTCCGCGGCGAACGAGTGGCCGACCGCGACCCCGGACGCGTTGACTTCCGACACTTCGCCCGTGATACCGCCGGGCAGCAGCGACAGCGCGGTGATCGCGCCGTTCCCGTCCCACCGGACCGGCCGCCGCTGACCCGACAACCGTGCGACGCCGATGATCGCGGTGCCCGTGTCGTTGATGTCGACGGCGGTGCTCCACGTGCTGCCCGCCAACGTCCCGAGCTGACTGATGGTGTGGTCGGCGCCCCAGCGCACGGCGTGCGTCTGGCCACCGGCCGTGGTCGCCTCACCCACGATCACACCGGTCTCGCTGATGTCGACCGCCTTGCTCTCCGTTCCGCCGGGCAAAGTGCCCAGGTCGATCGGCCCGGTCGTGTCGGCGCCGGCGGGTTGGACACCCAGCAGCGCGACCCCTGCCGCAGCGAGCACTCCCGCCACGAAGACCCTGTTCTTGCGCACGCCAAATCCCCCTACTGTCGTTCGTTCGGTGAAAGCGCGCCGTCCCACCGCGGGACGGCGACGACTAATCGGTGAGTCGGACGGTTCGGTCGAACGTGCCGAACCCCGGCGCCGCCGACGGCAGCGAAGCGGCGCACTCCACGTCCGCGGCCTCTACCACCGGTTCCGGGTCCAGGCGTGCGGTGAACCGGACGCACAGTCGCACCGATCGGCTTTCGGCGGTCCACCCGCCGCCCGCCTGGCCCTGGCCGTAGTACACGACGTCCAACTCGAACCCGGTCGGCGTGGTGCGGCTGCCGAAAACCCGATCCGGGTCGCCGGCCACGGCTTCCGCCAACGCCGCCCCGGGGCCCTGGCCCCGCGTCCTGCGGACGGTTCCCTCGACCCGATCCCGACCGCGTTCCGCGTCGTCGCGGGCGTGGCGGGTGGCGTAGTCGAACGCCTGGTCGGCCTCGGAGGCACAGCCGGCGGTGGGGGGGGGGGGGGGGGGGGGGGGGGGGGGGGGGGGGGGGGGGGGGGGGGGGGGGGGGGGGGAGGGGGGGGGGGGGGGGGGGCTGGGGGGGGGAGACGCGCC